>PWUB01000163.1 GCA_003563755.1 Clostridia bacterium | reverse complement strand
GGGAGATCCCTTCAAGGACACCGCGGGCCCCTCTCTGAACATCCTCATCAAGCTCATGGCCGTCGTTTCCCTGGTCCTGGGCCCGCTGTTCATCTGATGTATCAAGGGGGAGGACGCGGGCACGCGTCCTCCCCACGACTGCAGTGTTACACAGGGGGAGGTCCGCACGTGCAGCACGAGCTGGCGCTCGAGATGAAGCGCATGGGGTATGATCCCTCCCTTATTCAGCGTCACGAGATCCTGTCGTCCAGGCACGGCCACCGGGTGGTGCGCGTGCTCTGGGCCCACCGTTTTCTGGTGCTGAAGACCTTTCCTCCCGATCAGACCTCGGAAATCGATGCGTACCGCCTGCTGGTCGATCACGGGGTACCGACGCTGCCGGTGCGTGGGATGAGTGAGGCCGGCCTGCTGTTGGAGGACCTCGCAGTGAGTCCCGACTGGAGGGCGGCAGGGGTGCAGGATATGGAGGCTCCTGCGACGGGCCGGGCGGTGGGAGCCTGGTACCGGAAGTTTCACTCGGTGGGTCTCAAGATTACCGCCGATCCTCCCTCGTTCATCGGGCGAGAGATCGATGTTGTGGATGCAGACGCGATTGAAGCCGTGCAGCGGATGCTGGGTCCCGTGGATGACGGGGTCCTGCGTTTCGCTGCCGACGTCCTTCAAGATCTCAAGGAAGGTCTCCGGTCTCTCCCCCAGACCCTCAATCATAATGACTTCGGTTGGGTCAACCTGGCGCTCTGCCGTCGGGGTGAGGCCCGGGGGATTGTCTACGACTACCACCAGCTGGGTCTAGGACCGGCATGCAGTGACTATCGCAATGTCCTGACGAGCCTGCGGGGCGAGGCAGCGGAGGCATTTCGCACAACGTACGGTGAGATCCCGGAGCGTCATTTCGTGCTGGATGCGCCGCTGGCCACGCTTCACGGCCTGGTGGTGGCAGCATCACAGCCGACCCTACCCGGTTGGGCGGAGGGGCTGGTAGAAGAGGCTCGGGATGGGCGGCTCAGGAAGAGCGTGGAGGTGGCCCTGGATTCCCTGTAAGCGCGGCGCCCTTGTCCTCAGCGACACTCGGCACCGTGCGGTGCGTGCACCCCGGATGAGCAGGTGTCCCGTTGACGGCTCTCCGCTGCCCCGCGTATACTGTCTGCAGACAATTGATGGGCGATGGAGCTCGCCCTTGAGCGCTGTGCGCTAAACAGCAGCTGATGGCTCCTATCACGCGTGGCGTGGTGGGGGCCGTTTTGGGTTATCAGGGGGTGAAGAGCGGTATGCACAACGATGAGGGTGACACGCGAACGGTGACCATTAAGACGGAGGTCCTCGACGACACCCTGGAGACGATCCAGACCATCGCTGATAGGCAGGGGTGGTCATGTGAGGAGGCCCTGCGCAACCTGGTTCATCATGGCATCACCGCTGTGCAGGCATTGGAGGAAATGGATCCAGAGCCGGAGGACGCCGATCCCGAGGATCATCTCTTGCAGCTCAACAGGGAACTGGCGGGCCTCCGGGCTGCGTACTCTTCCCTGAAGTTCGAGAATTATACCCTGACCAAGGACAACCAGGTCCTACAGTGGCATGTGGCCGGTCAGCGCGGTACGACCCGGAACCAGGAAAAGCTCATTGAAAGGCTTCGCGAGGAACTGGAACTGCGACGGGAGCGAGATCCGGACCGGTGAGCGTCCAGGCAGGTGCGGACTGCAGGTCCGGGCTGGAGGTTTGGTTCGGGGGGAGAACAGGGAGATATGGAGTTTCTGAATGACTGCCTACTGGTTGTTGCCGGTGGGTTCCTGGCAGGCGAGGCTGCCCACCGGCTCCGGCTGCCTCGTCTCATCGGGATGATCGGTGCGGGCATGCTACTGGGGCCGCATCTCCTCGATGCACTGTCGCCCGCCCTGTACGGAGTGTCTCCGGAGGTGCGGATGCTGGCCCTGTTGGTCATACTTCTGAAAGCGGGGTTGGGTCTGGACAAGGGGAAGATCCTATCCCAGGGAACGGTGGCTCTCCGGCTGGGGTTTTTGCCGGCGGTGATAGAGGCCACGGTTGTCGCCCTGGCTACGCGCTGGATCTTCGGCTGGGAGTGGCTTTACTGCTGGCTCGTGGCCTGGATTATCTGCGCGGCCTCTCCCGCCGTCATCGTACCCATGATGCTACACTTGAAATCCCGCGGTTGGGGAGTCGACAAGGGCATACCGGACCTGATCTTGGCCGGTGGTACCATGAGTGACGCCACTGCCATTACCATGTTCGGTATCTTCCTGACCTGGGCCGCCGAGGGGGGAGGGGGGCTGGGGCATCAGCTGGCCTCCATTCCCGTCCAGGTCGGGCTTGGAGTGGCCCTCGGATATGCTGCGGGGAAGGTGGCTCACGGACTCATCCGCCGCACTAACTTCGGCGTGATCCAGAACCTGCTCATCGTGGGCGGATTGGCTCTTCTGCTGATCCGCGGCGCGGATCTGTTCGCCTACTCGGATTTCCTCGCGGTGATGGTGATGGGGTTCGTCATCCTCGAGACCGATCAGGTCACCGCGAGGCGGCTGCGGGTGGAGCTCGACAAGGTGTGGATCGTCGCCCAGATATTCCTGTTCGTGCTGATCGGTGCGGCAGTGAACCTGGACATGGTCGCTACGGCCGGTCTCCGGGGGTTAGCCGTCGTGGGTCTGGGCCTGGCTGTGGGTCGCTGGCTCGGGATCTTCGCCTCGACCTGGGGATCCGTCATCACTCTACACGAGCGGGTCTTCATGGTGATCGGTGACATGGCAAAGGCTACTGTGCAGGCTGCCATAGGGGGCATACCCCTGGCCATGGGACTGCCGTACGGTGAGGAGATCCTGGCCATCGCGGTGCTGTCCATCCTGGTCACGGCACCTCTCGGTGCGCTCGGCACCGCCAGGTTGGCACCGTTGATGCTGCAGCGGGGCCGGGTTGATCCGACCCGCGTTACTGTTCGGAAGGATCACCGGTTCCTGGTGGCCGTGGACGGCTCCCGGGCGTCGCATCGGGCCCTGGAGAAGGCGGCAGAAATCTCCCGGGAGGTGGATGCCGAGCTGATCATACTTCACGTGTCCGACGGTGATGGTGATCCCCGCTTGAGGGAAGACCTCGCCATGGTGGGCGACGTATCCCATCAGTACATCATCCGGGAGGGCAGCGCTGCTGAGACCATCGTGGCTTCGGCGGAGGAATTCTCCGTGGACTACGTGTTTCTGGGCAAGGCGAATCATCATTGTTTCGAAAGGAGGATCCCGGGAGACGTCTCCTGCGAGGTCCTCGAGACCGCGGGGGTTGCGGTCATACTGGTGGACGGCAGAGAACGACCAGAAAGGCATGCTGGTACGGCATCGCCCTGATCTCTGTCTCTGCCCCTGGACTCACCGCGGGCTGCCGGGGTCGGGTATGCTCTCCCCCTCATGGGTTCAACCTAGGGGGAGAGGTGTTGATGCTTGCAGGGTGAACACGGTGACCGCAGGGTTTCCGCGCGGACTCTCGCGGGGGCATACGTAGGTACGGTTGTGGGAGCAGGCTTCGCCACCGGCCAGGAGGTCCTGCAGTTTTTCGGATACTTTGGGTGGCGTGGTTACCTGGGCATACTGCTTTCAGCCGGACTGTTCGGGGTGTTCGGATACCTCGTGCTTCGGCTGGGTGGAGAGGTCCGGGCGAGATCCCACCGGCAGCTAATGCGCCGGGTAGGAGGTCCCCTCGTCGGCAGCATCATCGACGGTACGGTGACAGTGTTTCTCTTCGGAGCCCTATCCGTGATGGCCGCGGGGGCCGGCGCCGTCCTCGCTGAACACTTCGGTTTATCGAGCCTGTTGGGCAGCGGGATCATGGCGGCTACCACCCTGGTCACCGTTCTCTTCGGCCTTCACGGTGTGATCACGGCCATCAGCCTCATAGCACCGGTACTCCTGCTGTCCGTTCTCACCATAGGCGTGGTATCAGTGATGAACAGCCCGGGAGCGTTCATCGCCAATCTGCAGTGGACGGATATCGGCAGGGCTCCCGTCGCCAGCTGGTGGCTGGCCTCTGTCCTGTACGTATCGTACAACCTGGTTCTTTCCGTTCCCGTGCTGGCCCCAATGGGGGTCGTGGCCCTCCCCGGAGCGATTCGCCCGGGGGCGGTCCTGGGGGGTATGGGACTCGGCCTGGGGATCCTCGCGATCAACGCGGCGGTGCTGGCCCAGGTTCCGGAGGCAGCACGCTGGGAGGTTCCGATGCTGGTGGTCGCTGGGAGCATATCACCTCTGCTCCGAACTGCCTTCACCGTTGTGCTGTTTGCCGAGATCTACAGCACGGCCGTCGCCAGTCTCTACGGTTTCGCCGCCCGGATGCGCGAGTATACGGGTGATGCTTCCTACGGTACCCTGGCTCTCGCTTCTTCGGTCTCGGCATGGGCTGCCGCACAGCTCGGATTCTCCGCGATCGTGAGCCTTCTCTTTCCTGCCGTGGGAGTGGCGGGCCTCCTCTTGCTGGGGGCTCTCCTCTGGGGGGTTCTACGCGTGCCTGTGCAGAGGTTTCTTCGTCCGCGCCGTCCGAGCAGGCTCCGTTGATGATCCCGGCTCTCGCCGGGCACCGAGATATCCTGAGGGTCCACTGGGTCCATGACAGAACGCCTCACGTTTTTCCGTTCTCTGCTATGACACGGGCTTACGACCCGACATGCTAACCCCCGCCAGGGAGACAAGGGCAATCAAGACTGTTGCCAGGATGGGCGTCATGAAGCTCCACTCGATCACGCTCGCGTGTTCGGGTGTCTGAATACCCGCAGCAGCTGACCCGGACGGATTGTTTCCATCCGAGGTCAGGGAAGCCAGGCCGCTGTGCTATAATGAAGTAAATGGAAGGGGGAGTGTGCCGTGCCCATAGTGAGCATATCGGATAGTCACGACCTGTCCCGGGTGCTTGAGGAAGCGGGTGTGAGACCCGGGCCGATGTG
>PWUB01000069.1 GCA_003563755.1 Clostridia bacterium | reverse complement strand
TCTTCCTCATCGGCCACCTGCGCAAATGCCCGCATATCCTCTTGAGGGTGGTATATATTATCCGACCACAGCTGCTCCCGACCACGAAACAGCGCCAGCTTCGTCGACACCGCTCCGGGGTTGATGACCAGCACATCCGTGCGGTCGTTTTCGTTGCCCAAGATATCTCATCCCTTCCAGGGTGATTCGGGTTCTGCCACCGACCAGTAAATGATTCTACAACCGGCTTCGTGTTCCCTTCGCCGGGCATCACCGCATTCCCAGCAGGACATCCTCCGTGCCCTGCTGGTGGTGTTCTGCCGGGAGCGCACGCGAGGAGACCCCCGGTGCTCTGCTGCGGTTCTGTGGGTTCCGGGGGTCTGCCTACGACATGCATTTATATATGGTCCATGCTCACCAGGCCACCACGTTGCCATCGGCCCGTGGTTCCGTGGCGCCCGCGAGGACGCCGTCCCTGGACCGCCAGATTATCTGGCCCCTGCCGAATCCGCCGGCACCGAGGGATACCCCGATGCGGTGCCCCCTTCTGACCAACTCCTCGGCAATGTGCCGCGGAAAATGATGCTCAACCTGCACATCTCGACCCTGGACCCATCGCCAGCGGGGGGCATCCAGGGCCGCCTGGGGATTGAGGCTGTAGTCAATGGCGTTCATGAGAACCTGAAGGTGTCCCTGGGGCTGCATGAAGCCGCCCATCACTCCGAAGGGTCCCACGGGATGACCATCACGGGTCAAAAAGCCCGGTATGATGGTATGATAAGTGCGCTTCTTGGGCTCCAGGCAGTTGGCGTGCTCCGGATCAAGGCTGAATGTATGGCCGCGGTTCTGCAAACTGATTCCCGTGCCCGGTACCACCAGGCCTGAACCGAAGCCCATGTAGTTGCTCTGGATGAATGAGACCATGTTTCCTTCGCCATCGGCGGTGGCGAGGTAGACTGTTCCTCCCCGGGGAGGCTGCCCGGGCCTGGGCTCCAGGGCCTCATCACCGATCATGTCGCGTCTTTGCTCGGCGTAGTTAGCTGACAGCAGGTCTTCGACACTCACCTGCATCCGATCCGGGTCAGTTATGTGTTCCAGCCCGTCGATGAAAGCAAGTTTCAGGGCCTCTATCTGCCGGTGATAAGAATCAACGCACTCACGGGTTCCGAACTCGAACTCCCTGAGGATGTTCAGGGCCATTAGAGCAACCAGTCCCTGTCCGTTCGGTGGTATCTCCCAGGCCTCATAGCCCCGGTAGGGCACACTGATCGGTTCAACCCAGGTGGGTTCAAACTCATCCAAGTCGGCTGATCGCAGGAACCCGCCCCATTTGCGGAAGGAACAGTCAATCCGCTCGGCAATGTCGCCCCGGTAAAAGGATTCCGCCCCCGTCTCTGCGATGGATTGGAGGGTGGCGGCGTGACCTGCAGAGCGCCACATCTCACCCGCCGCGGGGGGACGACCGCCGGGAGCAAAGGTCTCAAACCATCCTGCGAACTCCTCGCCGTTGAGAATCTTCTGGTATCGTCGGAAGGCACCGTTCCAGGCAGCTGCCAGGCCGGGTGACAGGGGGTAACCTCCCTGAGCGTACTCCACCGCCGGTCGCAGCACCTCGGTGAGAGGCAGCCGGCCGAACCTCTGTGACAGAGCCGCCCAGGCACCGGGCGCTCCGGGAACCGTGACGGGTACCGGACCGAACCGCGGCATCTGCTCGTATCCGGCCCTTTGTACTTCATCCATGGATATCGCCGCCGGCGCCCTGCCACTTGAATTGAGTCCGTGCAGTGCTCCCTGGGTCCAGACCAGGGCAAAGGCGTCGCTGCCTATGCCATTGGACGTGGGCTCAACAACGGTCAGACACGCGGCGGTGGCGATCGCCGCATCCACCGCGTTGCCGCCCTTTTTGATGATGGAAAGGCCCGCCTGCGCGGCGAGGGGCTGGGAGGTGGCAACCATGCCCCGGGACGAATAGACGGTCATTCGCCGCGACGGGTAAGGATGGTACAGGGGATCATACCTCACGATAACTCCTCCTTAGAAGTGCAAGGCTTTCTGTAGTCTTCTTACTCCGGCAGGCATTTCCTGCAGCTCGCTAGTCCGCCAGCCGTTCGCTGAAGCGCTCATAGTCCCGGAGGACAAGCAGCACATAGCTCCGGGTCTCCATGAGCGGGATTCTGTTCAAGCCGGAGTTGTTCGACCACTGTTCGGTCTGCTGCCATCTGCTCACCCGACCCGGCCCGGCGTTGTAGGCCGCGAGGGCCGCCACCTCGTCACCGGCGAAGTCGTCCAGCAGCTGGGCCAGGTAGTATGTGCCGAAGCGGATGTTCATTGAGGGATCGTAAAGGTGTTCGTGGGTCACGCCATCGAGCTGTAGATCCGCGGCCACCAGTTCGGCCGTGGATGGAAGGATTTGCATCAATCCAACCGCGCCTTCGGGCGAGAGTCGCCGGGGATCGAAGGCGGACTCGTTCTTGATGACCGCCGCGACCAGGAGTGGATCAACCTCGTAAATGTGGCCCCAGTGGGTGATGGTATCCCAGTAAGGATGTGGGTCCGATGGGACATAGCGTTGATCCCTGGCGGGCAGGTGCAGCACGAATATCGCAATCACCAGCGCTGTGAGCACCAGTACCGGTATTCGCCGGTCCTCTGGGATCATCGTATCCTCCTCCCGGGTAAGATTCCCCCGATGTCGGTATGCTATGTGCATTATGAAGCCATCAACGTCGTGGGTGCTGACCAGGTTGCTGGGCATGGTGTTAATCCCCGCTGTGGTCCTGGCGGTACTATGGTGGGTGAGGCCGTGGCCTCCGCTGCCGGGGGCGGCGGAAAACCATATAGTCATTGAATCCACCCGCAACCGTCTCTACCACTACGGGGATCATGGGGTGACTCGATACGAAGTCGCCACCGGCAGGCCCCCCGACGGCACTCCCGACGGGGAGTTCACTATCATCGTCAGGGAGGAGCTGGTGCCGGGGGAGACCAATCCCCAGCTCGGTATCAGGTGGTTGGGCCTGCGTGTGCCCGGAGATGATGAGAAGGCGGCGCAGGGTCTCAAGTACGGGATCCACGGAACCGATGAACCCGAATCCATAGGGAGGCACGCTTCGGGAGGGTGCGTCCGAATGCACAACGATGATGTCGTTGAACTGTACGAGCGGGTAGAGATAGGTACCCTGGTCATCGTAAGGCCCGTTCCATGGCCCCTCAGGTGGTACTGGACCCGGAGGCGACCGGCTGACTCCTCCGGACCATAATCGCCCGCGGCAGGGGCGAGGGGTTGGGGGCAAGGGTCCGCTGTGGGCCGCGTTGAATCGCTAGTCAAATACTCCCGTCATGGATGCATGTAACTACGGCCAATCCGACTACTGATTACTACTACCTCCGCAACCCGTTCACCTGCTCCTTCACCTTCGATAGTCTGGTGCTGTCATGGATGGTAGGTATACGCGGGAATCCGGCTTGTGACGTGGAGGATCGGAGTGGCGGATGGCGAATGGAAAAGGTGTAAGATGAAGACCTCCGCCGATAGAGTGTAGCTCCACAATAAGTGATGTCGATCATATGGTATATGGGGTACCGTTAGGTTAGAACTTCCGGTTCTTCCAATTGGGTTGGCAGGGAACGCAGGTTACAAGCGTCAGTGAAGGCATAGAAAGGAGGTGAGTGCAGATGTTGGGTCGTGTTCTTACTTCCATAGGTGCAGTATTGCTTGTGATAGCGGGGCTCATGTATCTTATCCCCGGATATGCACCGCTACCGTGGTTGGATGGACTCACATATCTCGTGCTGGGTGTCGGGCTTCTGCTGTTTATGCGGCAGGTGATGAGGCACGAGTCCGGCAGAGAGGCCCGGGATAAGACCGAGACGCAGCGGAGGGAACGGGAGGATGCCCGCTGGAACGAACGAGACCGAAAGTAATTGAGCAGTCGCGACGAATGAGTCGGGCGCGCAGAAGAAGAACCCTCCTCACGCGGAAGATAGAGGTTCGGTGATGTACCGATTAAGAGCGACGTGAGTGATGAGCACGCGTCTTTCTTCTCCCTCGTCACCGATTGCAGACGCAGAGCCCCCGCCCCCACCTACACTCTAAGGGCGGACGCTCTGTGTCTGTCTGGATAGACATTATCGACCGAGCTTGATGGGAATGTTTGCCTCCTCCAAAAACCGCACCCTCACTGTTAGCTCGGCTGGTGCCACCTCCAGCTTCTCAATTAGTAGGCCCATGAGTTCCTTCCGTTCCTCCAGAGTTGCCTCTTCCCATAGCGATGGGAACTCCTCCAGGGCTTCCTTGACCTGTTCAAATTCCACCTCGGCCCGTTCTTCGGCCTCCAACTTACCTAGTATGTCATCTTGTCTCGACTGCAACCGTACCTGTTCGATACGAGTTTCTCATTCCTGGCTGCGAACCGGTCTTCTGTGATGAGGCCCCTGTCCAGCCTATCAGCCCATTGATTGAACGTCTGCCCTATACCCTCCAGCTCCGATTGCACCTTGCCCAGCTCATTACGTAGGGGACCCAGGTCATCCTCGAGCATTGCATCCAGCTCATCTGCAGGCATGTTTTGGATCACTTCACCCTTTGCGATTTCCTGGACCCTATCCAGGACCGCATTATCCACTCGGTGGTCTACTTTCCGAAAACCTGGGCGGGCTCCCTCACCGACGAGAGTGTTGCCCATACACTCATAGGATTTTGAGTCTTTGCCCTTGTAGTGGGTGTGGAGAGGCTTCCCGCAAGTCGCACATTTCGCTATACCGGGCAGTAACAATTGGGAGTACCTCCGCCGTGGGTGGACCTTCTGCATCTGGGTTAGCTTCCTGTGGACCTCATTAAACAACTCTTCATCAATAATAGCCTCGTGCTCACCATCCACCTCGAAAGCACCATTGCAGCGGATGACGCCCTTGTACACCGGGTTGCTCAGAATCCACCAGACGCTATTATGGCCAAATT
>PWUB01000139.1 GCA_003563755.1 Clostridia bacterium | reverse complement strand
CTGAGGTCACAGACGATAAGGAAGTTGATGAACGACGGTCCGCTGCAGCTTTCCCTGTTCGATGAGCGAAACCTGGCGGAGATCATCCATCCTGACTTTCCCGGGGAGCGGCTGATAGCGTGTCGGAATCCATTCTTGGCGACTGACCGTGCACGTACCCGGGAGGAGCTGTTGGCGGTCACCGAGAGGAAGTTGGAGAAGGTTCGACGTAGGGTACACCGAAAGCGCAGGCCCCTTCGCGGGGAGACGGAGATCGGTGTTGAGGTTGGAAAGGTCCTCGGTGCCTCGAAGGTGGCCAAGCACTTTAGGTACCGGATCACCCCTGACTCCTTCACCTTCGAGCGGAACCAGGAGGCCATAGAGGCCGAGGCCCTCCTGGATGGTATCTACGTGATACGGACGAATGTTTCCGAGGAGGATCTTTCTCCGGAGCGGGTGGTCCGATCATACAAGGACCTCTCGGACGTGGAGCAGGGATTCCGGGTCATGAAGGGGTTTGCCCTGGAGGTGCATCCCATTCGTCACCGCAGGG
This sequence comes from Clostridia bacterium, assembly GCA_003563755.1. Next base: position 4,425 of record PWUB01000139.1, on the reverse strand, counting down.
AGGAGCGGGTGAGGGCACATGTCTTTCTATGTATGCTTGCCCGCTACGTCCGGTGGCACATGGAGGAGGCACTGGCGCCTCTCTTGTTCAGCGATCACCAGGCCCGAGAAGCGGAGGCGAGCCGCACCTGCGTCGTGGCCCCGGCCCGACGTTCGGAGGCTGGTGAACGGAAGGTTCGGCGAAAGAGGACGGACGATGGTTATCCGGTCCGGAGTTTCGAAACCCTCATGGCTGATCTGGGGACCCTGACAAAGAACCAGGTCCGGATCGAGGGAACCGCCGTGACCTTCGACAAGTATGCCCGGCCCACTCCGCTGCAGGAGAAGGCCCTCGATCTGCTCGAGGTCTCCTACAAAATGTAGCCAGTAGGGGCGCACTCGAGAATCTCCGGAAAAGCCCGGTAGCATCGCACAAAACTGCCAATCACATCAAGGGTAACTTCCGTTTAGGCAACCTGTTGTTTTTTGGCACCAGTACATTGGTGTGGTTGCTGCATATTGCCGTGTTCAGGCTCAACGGAATTATGCTTCTCTTCCATAGAAACACCCCCAGATCATTCGACGCCCAGGTAGACCCAATCCAGTCAGGCCAAAAACTCAGATGATCTTCGTCTGCAACGCCCTGCAGTTGACGCCGCTGCTCAAGTAGCGCATATTCCGGGCAAATCCCAACATCATCTCTCCGGTATGGGACAAAAAGTCACACAGTTAGAGGCAAATGAAGACAACCCTCCCCTACTTCCCTCTAAGAGCTGGACTGTATGGAAGCTGGCTGTACATATTTGCACATATTAGCCAGGCGTGGTCAAATTCCTGCTGCTCGCTTACTCTGTTTCTGGAACAAGGGCACATGTATGTCTCGGCAGCGTAGCCTCGGCCGTGTATTCCGATGGATTCGACCACTCAGTCCGAAAGCATTCGACAGGTGATTCCACTCTGGTGCAACCCCTGTCGGTGCCGCCCTGCGTTTCCGTCAGCGTCAGTCAATGATCGATGTACTGGTCGTCGCTTTCCGTATAGATACTCCCTCATGACAATCCGATGTGAGTTGTGCAGGAGTCGATCCAGTATGGCATCGGCCACGGTGGGACCTTGGCTACCCTCCCAGAGGTCTTCCACGCTGTTAGGGGCTCAGGCGCATCAAGCTGTAGCAGGATACTATGTACACCCGAGAGCGGCTGCCCCCAGTATATGCTCTGAGAACGGGCGCTCAACTGTTGTCTGAGTGAACAAAGCCGACCGCACTTGATAGCAATAGTGCTCTCCTGCAGAAACCGCGCTTTCACTGTTGGATCCGTTGGTCCTACTTATAGCCTTCTGATCAGCGGTGAATGCGACCTTCAGATGGCAAGATGACATTAGTGGCGGTGCCTTCCTCTCGTTCTTCTGTTGTCTTCCCATCCCAGCCATACCACCTGGGAAGAAGGGCCGCTTTCGAACTGCCACATACTCTGGCTGATGCTCGCGCAGCTACCCCAACCGGCTGGACCACCTGCGGGCCGTGAGCGCAGGGCGGACGGCTTGATCAGCAGAGTCCCGGGGCATAGACCTCCACTTTGAGGGTGCTACCACTAGTCGGATCTTCGTTGTTAAGCGCTCCATCCATCTGCTATAATACGTCGTGCAGGTGCCGAGGTGGCGGAACTGGCCTACGCGTGCGACTCAAAATCGCATGGGGTTTATCCCCTTGTGGGTTCGAATCCCACCCTCGGCACACTTGTTTACGGCGGCACCCTGTCAGTCACCGTGCAGATGATGGAACACGTGGGCCCGCAGATCAGCGAAGGCAATGGCCCCCGTCGTGTGGCCCTTGGGAAAAGCCTGAACCGGGCAGTCGCCGTACGAAGACCTCTGGCGCCCGAAGGTCAGGAGCCTATCGTACTCTGCGAGCAGGGGGAACACGTTGTCGCCTCCCCTTGATGCGAACCCCTCCTCGAAGTTGAGAAGCCTTCGTATGCCCTCTCTTTGACCCTCATCGAGAGGAGTGACGGACCGGGAATAGACCGAGTCCAGGTAGGGCTCATCCATGGCCAGGCCCGCCATGATGGGCAGGTACAGGTCCGCCGAGTCGTGGTAGATGTGGTGAAGGTTCGTTATGAACCCGCCCAGGCTCGTTCCGGAGACGGCGATCCGGACAGCATCCTTCTCCCTGAGCGCCCGCACCAGTTCCTGCAGCACGGTGACCGAGGCGGCGAGCATGGCCATCCACCGCGACAGGTCAGCACCACCGTGTGAGAAGTCCTTCCGAGAACCGTGCCAGGGCGCGCGCACCGCAAACAGGTTCACCTCCTGGCAGGCCGAATCCCGGGCAGGGAAGATCCGCCTGAACCCGTAATCATAGGGTATCTCCGATGCCCCGTGGTGGTATATAACGGTGGGCGATTCAGCGCCGCACCAGCGCTCCTTGCGCACCAGTGCATCCAGGCGCCCCACCAGGCTGTTCACGGAGAGCTCCTCCTCGGCATTCATCCTCTCCAAGTCCAGCTCCCGATCGAGCTGGAGCGCTCCCAGATGCTCATCGAGGGGCGGTGATTCCGCTCCCTCCCGGAAGTACTTCGGGGATATGAGGGCCCCGAGCCTCACAGACAACTCGTCAACCACACCATGTATGCTCATCTGACTCTCCCCTCGCGTTCTCCTCACAGGCTGATGACCCGGTCTGCCTCCAGCAGCTCCTCGGCGATCGCGTACATGTTGGTCACGCTGCCGATTTTCAGCTCATTCTTCGATCCGAAGAAGTCAAGGCAGGTGCCACAGGAGAGGATATTCACTCCCTCTTCCACGAGGACTGCCAGGTCGTCGAGGGCCTCGGATCCCGTCGTTGTCAGCCGCACTCCACCGTTGAGAAAGATAACCGACCGGGGCATATGCTCGGACTGGGTGACGGTGTACAGGTAGTTTCTCATGAGTATACGCCCGAGTTCGGCGTCGCCGCTGCCCAGCATGTCACTGCCGACCAACAGCACCCACTCGCTGGATGTGCTCAGTTCTTCTCGGTTGTTGTCACGGGGATCATTCACGGCTCTATCACCGAACCTTTCTACCCTCCAACCGTCGCGGCACCTTGACCGCTCCGGTCCGGTGCACCCCACAATGCAGGGGAGCTGGCAATGCCTGAGTTAATGGTAACCATCGGCGAAGGTGTGGTAAAGTCTGCGACTCACCGCGGCAGACCGCCTGAGACCCCCCGCCCCGGGAATGGATGAGAAGCCCCGGGTCCTGCCCGATGATGACTGTGCGCCAGAGGCATACCTTTCGCGGATTTCGTCCTGCTCGCCATCCTTTTGCCGCGGGATCCGATGGTCCCACCAGGGGCGTTACCGCCAGGGCAGGCTCATCATCTGTCTCCTCAATCCTGGGGGTGTCTTCACCAGTGCATACCTGAACGCGATTCTGCTCAGCTCGCCGACGTTTTCCTCGAGGTATTTGATGGTTTCATCGGGATGAGCAAGATACGAATACTTGAGTAACCACCCCACTCCTTTCTGCACGTAGTATTCTTCGTCGTACTTCAACCGCTCACAGATGCCCTTCACCCTGTCGAACTCGACGTTGACTGAAAAGGACCGTCCGGACTCGATCAGGGCGACAGCCGCGGCCCGCCTCACATAGATTCCGGGCGATTCAGTCCATTTCAACAGGTGATCGTACAGATCTGGATTCTCCTGGACGGTGGGATTCAGCACCCGTCCGCACAGCAGGTCGCATTTGCCCCAGTTATCTGTGTATTCATGGAGCCACTTCTCATAATCGGCGAAGTACCTGTGCCGATGCAAATCTCCCCTTCTCTTGATCCACGCGGTCACAATCCAGAATGCGGGCCACGTATCCAGGGCCATGATCTCATTGCATGTCGTGACGAAATCATCCGCATCGTGGGGCATCGAGGGATACAGTCTCCTCGCGACGGCCTGAAAATCGCGGGGCACAGCTCCGTCCGGGAGGGCGTCGAGCTGCAGCCCGAGTTGTCTCAGCATGTTCTCATCACTCCTCGTTCCTTTCAATGCGCATCACGGTGATACCACGACGGTGTGTTCCCGGGTGAGAGGCATGTCCCCCCGCACGCGTAGGCAGATCACCTGACTGGAGGCGATGGGCGCCGGCCCGGACGCGCCCGAGGACATACTTCCGCGGTGCTGCTCGGGTGTCCTGCTTCTGCAGGGAAGACGCCGGGGATGGAGCCTGCGTTCCGGTGGCCACCCGTCTCCCTCACATGTGCCCAAGACAGCGATGCCCCCCGACTGCCGTCGCTGTTTCCTCGAGGCTCCGAGCTCTCTTGGGGTTGCCTCGCAACCTCTCTGTCTCAGACGGCCGCCGCCCAGTAGTCCGTCTGCAGCTCAGGGCTTGCAACCCTCATCAAGAGACTCGCCCAGAACCCGCCACCCACCTTTCAGGCAGGAGATCCATCCTCTCAGCACAAAGAGAG
>PWUB01000251.1 GCA_003563755.1 Clostridia bacterium | reverse complement strand
GCCGTCCGCTCCGCCATGAGATCCACCGGATCGCCGGGGGCGAGCTGCATTATCGTGAAAGATACCAGGGTGATGCCGATCAGCAGGGGGATCATCTGCATGAACCGCCTGAGGATGTAGGCACTCACGGGAACGCCTCCCTTCATCCGCCGGATCCGCCGGAGCGGGGAAGCTGCCGCCTCCCCACTCCGGTGTGCTCATGCAGCGGTGTTACTTGGTAATGGTCTCGGTCTCAACATACCACTCCTCGGGGAACAACGGCCCGATGTCGCTCATGGTGACGCCCTCGACGTGCTTGGCCATGGCGGTGACCAGATCCTGGCTGTAGAGGAACACGTAGGGCAGCTCCTCGTTGAGAAGCTCCTGGATCTCGCGGTATATCTCCACCCGTGCGTCATGATCCATGGTGGTACGGCCCAGCTCCAACAGCTCATCCACACGCGAGTTGTCATACTCTACGTCATTGAAGCCGACCAGATTGCCCTGTTCATCGACGCCGGCCTCGGAGTGGAAGAACAGGTAGGCGTCGGGATCCAGGCCCAGGCCCCATCCCAAGAGGTAGGACTCGAACATTGCCACGTCCAGGTACTGATCCAGCAGGACGCTCCATTCGTAAAACTCGGGCTTCAGCTCGAAGCCGATCTCGCTGAGGTTATCCTGCGCGATCAGCAGGCTCGATTCCCGGATGATGTTGCCAGCGTTGGTCACGCACTCCACGCTGAGGCGCTCGCCTTCGGCGTTTCGCCTGATTCCATCATCACCTATATCCGTCCACCCAGCATCTTCCAGTAGTTGAACCGCCTTGTCAGGGTTGTACTCGTAGGGCTCGAGATCCGGGTTGTAGGCCCAGGAGAACGGGGGGATGTTGGCGTTCATGACGGTGCCGTAGCCGCCGAGAACGGCGTCGACGATCCCCTGCCGGTCTATACCGTATGTCATCGCCTGCCGCACCCTGAGATCGGAAAGCCTCGCATCGGTCTGCTTGAGGCCGATGTAGCTGTACCCGTTCTGCTGTCTCTCGATGAAGTTGAACCGGTCCGCATGCTCCTGAACCACCCGTTCGATATCGTCGGGCGGTATGCTACCCATGTAGTCGATGTCACCGGCCTCCAGGGCGGTGAGCATGACCTGTTCGTCTCCATAGAAGCGGATGCGAACCTGCTCGATGTACGGGCCGTCGAGGAAGAAGTCGGGATTGCGTGTGAGCACCATGTACTCACCGCTCCTCCACTCCTCGAACACGTAGGGCCCGGCACCGATGGGCTGCATGTTGACCTCCAGCTCCCGCATCTCACCTATGGGTTGATCCTCGAAGAGGTGAGCGGGCAAAATGCCGAGGGTGAGGTTGCTCAGAAGCGGAGCAAAGGGTTCGCTCAGTATGAACTTGACCGTAAAATCGTCCACGGCAACTACATCCTCAATGGACCTGTAGGTGGGACGGCGGTGTCCCGTGTAATCGGGATGGAGTATGGCCATGTACGTGTATACCACGTCATCGGCCGTCAACTGGACTCCGTCGTGAAAGTAGACGTCGTCCCTGAGTTCGAAGGTCCACTCCAGCCCGTCATCGGAAAACTCCCAGTCCCTAGCCGCGTACGGCTGCATCTCCAGGTTCTCATCCGCCCTCACCAGGCCGACATAGACGCGGCCGTTCACAAAACCCGCGGGGGTACCGGTGCTCAATATAGTGTTCAGGATCACCGGTTCAGCGGTCATCCCGTAAACCATTTCCCCACCCACCGCGGGAACTTCCTCCGTGACTGGCTCTTCGGCAGGTTCCTCGGGTTCCTCGGGATCCTCGGGATCCTCAACCTCCGGGGCACAGCCGAACATCAGGGCAATGCCGAGGAGCACCACCAGCAGCAACACCATCCAGCGAGACTGTCTCATACTGTTCCCTCCCAAGGGTACTTCCTTCCGGGTCATTAGTCGTTCTGCACGATTATCCAAATCTTAATATTCTAGATCCGACCACGTAATACCTTCCTGCATACCCATTTTACGCCGCAGGAAGCGGGCCGGGAACAACGAAATGCGTGGTATGTGAACCCGAGGTATCATGGGCATATTAGGATGATCAAACAGCAGGCCGCTGATCGTGCACGAGCACACGAGGTACGTGATACCCCCACCGCCCGCACATTGCGATCGGTTGACGGCCACGCTATGATACCTATGTAAGGGGCAGTTCATGATGTCCAGGTTTTACTCCACCGTCATTGTGCTCTCGGTAACCGTCGTACTCATCCTCTGCCTTATTGCCCTCACCCCTCGATCGGAGCCGGTGGGGTCGGCGATGGATCCGGTGCAGAGGACCGGACGCCTGCTGGCTATCGTCTGCCCGATCACAGACGAGTCGTGTCATCTCCCCGGGGGCCTCCGTATATCACCCGAGAGGGCCACTTTTGCACCGGGCCAGTCCGTATCTGTGCTCTCGTCGGACCGCTGGATCCATGATCTGGCCACGGGTGAACTGCGTTTCCACTCCGCCGACGGTCCGGCGCTACCCGAGAGGGTAGACGACGGTCGTGATGCTGTGGCCGCACTGCAGGGAGAGCACACCCTGACCTGGTTCCTCGTACACGATGTGCAGTGGGACCGCCGGACCGGGATGAGCTGCCGCCTGCTCACCCCTCCAACCCTTCCCGAGGCCCAGCTGCACCGAGAGGTTCTCTCCTACTCGCTGTGGCAGGTATCTCCCGCTGGAACCTCCCTGCAGGATCAGCTATTTGTGCCGTCAGCCGGGCTGTTCTTCAGACCAGGGAGCATCCACCCCTCTCTCGGCTGGGGAGAACCGATCGTGGTGATCCTGACACCCCCGGAGCCAGGGATACACGTGGGTATATATTCGGGAAGAGGCTCCTGGGAACCGGGAGTGCAGGCTATAGGCAATTTCCTTGATCACCATGAGATAGGCTGGAGCAGCCTCGATGAAAGCGATCTTCACGCGGGGAACCTGGCGGCTGAATTTGATGTGCTGTGGTTCCCCGGGGGCTTCAGTGCCGAATACCGATACCACGCTGCTGACCACGAACGGGTCCGTGACTTCGTAGCAGCGGGCGGCGGGTTCATAGGCATATGCGCCGGGGCCTACTATGCCTCGGACATCATGAACTGGCAGGGTGGTAGCTCCGACTATCCCCTGAACCTGTTCGCCGGTCGGGCCGCAGGACCCATCAGCGGCCTGGGATGGGGGCACCCCGCCTCCATAGAGCTGGAGTCGGAGCACCGGATCAACTACGGCTTCGACCCGGTGCTGGATATGTACTACATGGATGGGCCCTACTTCATCCCGGATGAGAGCCAGCCGGTGGAGGTGCTGGCCCGCTACGGGATCAATGATGAACCAGCGGTCATATCCTTCGATTACGGCGACGGCACGGTGCTGCTCATGGGGCCGCACCCGGAGCTGGGCCGCGACGGCGAATCCGCTGCCTTCGATGTGTGGGGAAGGGACGGAGCACAGTGGGGCTGGTTGGAAACCGTACTCCGGTCCCTGTTTCTGCGGTGAGGGCCGCGGGCCCCGGGTAGGCCCGGCGCCCGCGGTGAAAGGTGAGGTGTAAGCCCCGTCGGCTCAACCCATTATGCTGGGATCCAGAAGATCGCGCAGTCCATCCCCGAACAGGTTCACTCCCACCACCATGGCCACCACGGCGACCCCGGGCATGATGGACAGCCAGGGTGCCTGCCTCATCAACACCCGCGCCTCGCTCATCATGTTGCCCCAGGAGGGGGTGGGAGGGGGTACCCCTGCCCCCAGGAAGCTCAGGGCGGCTTCGCCCAGGATGGCCATGGCGAACACGAAGGTCAGCTGGACTATGAGAGGAGCCGCGGCATTGGGCAGGATATGCCTCAGGATGAGGCGGGCGTTGCCCGCCCCCGCTGAACGGGCAGCCTCGATGTAGGTCTGGTTGACCACATTGAGAACGGCACTCCGAACGATGCGTGCTGTCCTGGGAACGTAAACGATGGCGAGCGCCATGATCGCGTTGATCTCGTGGGCCCCCAGGGCGGCAATGATCGCCAGAGCGAGAAGGATCGCAGGGAATGCCATCAGGGCGTCCATTACCCTCATGAGGACACCGTCAAGGCGCTTGTAGAAACCGGCGGTCAGGCCGAACAGCGTACCGAATATGCCCGTCAGGATGCTGACTCCCAGCCCCACCCTTAGGGAGACCCGGCTGCCCCAGATGATCCTGGTCAGGACATCCCGGCCGTATTCGTCTGTACCGAGAGGTGAACCGCTGGTTCCCGGAGGCTGGAGCCTGTTGGTCATCTCCTGGGAGACGGGGTCCACCGAGGTCAGGTAGGGAGCGAACAGGGCACACACCACGAACAGTGCGGTCATGAGCAGTCCCACGTAAGCGCGGGGATAGCCCAGCAGCTGTCCAAAGAAACCCTTCCTGGCGAGATCTTCGTCTTCAGCCTCCGGGGATGCTGTCGATGACTGGTTTTGGTCCGTCATATGTGTGCACAGTCCCTTCAACCGTACTTGATCCTGGGATCGAGGTACACGTAGAAGATGTCGGTGACCAGGTTGACCAGCAGGTAGGTCAGGGCAACCACCAGGATCACACCCTGAATCACCGGGTAATCCCGGCCGTTCACCGCCCCGATCAACAGTCTACCCACCCCCGGCAGGGTGAAGACCTCCTCCAGAACCACCGCTCCCCCCAGCAGCTCGCCGAAGGTGATGCCCGCCACCGTGACCACCGGGATCAGGGCGTTGCGCAGAGCGTGCCTGTAGATGACTCGCCTCTCGTTCATGCCCTTGGAACGCGCCGTGCGGATATAGTCCTTTCTGAGCACATCCAGCATGCAGGACCGGCTCATCCGGGCGATGAGGGCTGCCGAGGTCACACCCATGGCGAACCCCGGCAGCACCAGGTGGCGAACACACTGCAAGGCGTCCTCCGTGAAGGCCACGTAGCGGCCGCTGGGCAGCACACCGAGCTGCATGGCGAAGATGAAGATGAGAACCAG
>PWUB01000185.1 GCA_003563755.1 Clostridia bacterium | reverse complement strand
CGAGTTCGTCGACTTTTCTCACGATGCCGGTAGACTTCATGGGATGTGATCTCCTCTCCAGAAGATGAGATGACGGTGGCTGACACCTTGGACAGTACCATATATGCCAGAAACATACAAGGCAAAAACCCCAAATTAGTACTCCTAATGGATTAAGCCACCAGCTTCCCCTGTCGTCATCCCAGTTAATGATATAATAGCCATACCTACCACTGCCATTCTCCACCTATATACCATGAATGTCAACACCTAGCAACAGCGAACCCTGTGAGTGCCTGCCTCCCACTGCTGAAGGGCGAATCAACAACCGTCGATTCACTGACAAAGCTGCGGAGTGCTGTCGGCGGCACGGCTGCATCCAGAATCAAGCAGGAGTTGTCTGCCCAGGAGTCGAAAACCCAATCTAAATGCTGGCGGGGAGGTCACAGGTACACGATTTCGGCCTTCATACTACCCCCGGTGATGGATGCCCGTATGTATGACGGTCTGCTACCCCGGGGTTCTACGGGTGATCCGGGGTTGAGCACGGTGCACCTGTTGAAGTCAACGATGAAGGGGTGGTGCAGGTGGCCGTAAATCGCGAAGTCCGCTTCTGTCCCGTATTCCCTCGCTACGCGGGAAGGACGGGGTCGCCCGAGAGTGTGACCGTGAATAAGCACCATCTTCAACCCGTCGATCTCGAACTCGAGGATGTCGGGAAGGATGTCCTCCACCTCGACCTCATCCCGGTTGCCGTACACGGCGTACAGTTTCTTCGAGAGCCCGGCTATGAGTTCGTATGCGTCCTGCGAGTTGAAATCGCCGGTATGTATCACCGCCTGTGCCTCGCGGATGTCATCGAGCAGCTGTGCGGGGATCTCCCTGGTGCGCTGGGGAATGTGGGTATCTCCTGTTATCACGATCATGGCGGCATCCACTCCCGTGTGCAGAATCAGCGGCTCATCCGCTGCTCTTACTATGCTATCATAACCAAAACTACCCTGGGCAGGAGGATTGGACCATGGTCTCAGAGCGAGTTCCGCTGGTAGCGGTGGTAGGTATATGCGCGGTGGGCAAGACCACCGTGGTCACGGGTCTGCGGGATGCCGGGTATTCCGCCATAGAAATAGCCCAGGAGCACTCCGAGGTGCCCTACCTGTGGGCGAGGAGTGATCCGTCTTTCGTGGTGTGCCTGGACGCCGAGGACGACGTGGTGTGGGGCAGGCGGGAATACCTGCACCCGGAGAGACTCCGCCAACAGCGCGATCTCCTCTCTTACGCAAAAGATAAATCTGACCTGGAGCTCGATGTGTCCGATATGGATAGCGAGGAAGTCATCTCCAGGGTGACAGAGGCCCTGGAGGCGACCGGCATATCAAGGGTTCCTGCCCGTTTCAGAAGCATCAAGCCCGAATGGTACGTGGAAGGGGACCGATGATGTGGCCCTGGAGGAGGAAGAAGAAGGGACCCCGGGACCAGCCGGGGGGCAGGAAAGAGTCGGCACAGGTAACGGTGCCCGACGAGCACGAAACGATCCAGGATGCTCTCGATGCCTCCGATGACGGTTGGATCATAACGGTGCGCCCGGGTCGGTATCACGAGAACATAGACTTCGGGGGCAAGAACGTCACTCTCCGGAGCGACGACCCCTCCGACCGGCGGGTGGTGGAGCAGACCGTCATCGATGGAGGGGGCAGGGGTTCTGTGGTCTCCTTCACTGCCGGTGAGGGACCCGGAGCAGTGCTCACCGGCTTCACCATCACCGGTGGAGTGGCGCCGTTTTCCCCGGTACCTGCCGGGGGAGGAATCACGGTGCGCGGCAATTCCTCGCCGACCATCGAGGTCAACGTGGTGACCGGCAACAGGAGCGAGCTGGACGGCGGGGGAGTGTTCATCGACGATTCCTGGCCGATCCTCAGGAGGAACCGGATATACGATAACGAGGCCGTGGGCTGTGGCGGAGGGGTGTTCGTGGGGCGCGACTCCATGGCTCACCTGGAGGTCGGGGTATCACCCTCATCCGCGGAGAGCATGGCACGCCTCCTCGACAGTGCCTCCGGGGAGGGCTTTCACCTGTCCGGGGTTGGAGACACGGAGGCCGATGAGTCAGACGTGGAGGCCAGGGCTGCCCTGGAGAATATGGTGCTCGAGGACGACAGGGAGAAGGAGGAGCGTCCCCGGCCCCAGGTCGAGGGCAACACCATAAATGACAACCGGGCGCTGCACGGAGGAGGGCTGTACGTATCGGATGAGTCTCCCATCGTCAGGGGGAACGTGCTCGGCGACAACTGTGCGGAGCGCGGTGGCGGCATATGCCTGTGGGACAACTGCCGGGCCGCGGTCAGTGGAAACCGCGTGTTCAATAACCACGCCACGGGGGAGGGGGGAGCGGTCATCGTTGAATGGGGAGCCTCTCCCGCTATCCTCGAGAATGTGATCTCGGACAACTGCGCCCGGCTCGGGTCCGCCCTGTCCATCGCCAGAAACTCGGCACCCCTCGTGCGCGGCAACAGGTTCTCCGGTAACGACAGCGAGCAGGGGGATGCCCTGTATCTCTGGGAGGCCAATCTCGCCGTACTCGAGGACAACGTTCACGAGGAGGGGTAGGCATGACCATCGCCCTGGTGGTGTTGGCGATACTGGTGTTGGCGGCGGCCGGGTACCTGGTTCACCGATCCCGCGCCGGAGACGAGATGGAGTTTTCTGGACGGCTGCTGCGGGTTCCCGCCGACTATCCGTCGATCCAGGAAGCGGTGCAAGCATCCCAGGACGGTGATCGGATAGTGGTCAGTCCCGGCATTTACCCCGAGAACGTCGACTTCGGGGGTAAAAGGATAGCCCTCGCCAGCGAGGATCCCGGGGACCCCGACACGGTGATGAAGACCATCATTGATGGAGAGGGCCTCGGAGCCACCGTCTTCATCGGCCGCGGCGAGGTTGGTGCACTCCTTGACGGGTTCACCATACGAGGGGGCTCAGGATGCCTGGTCACCAGGTGGAGCGTTATGGGCCAGGTTTCGACCGCCGGTGGGGGCGTGTTCGTCGGAAACGGGGCCTGCCCCCTGATCCGCCGCAACCGTATCGAGGATAACTCCTCCGACCTGGGCGGAGGGGTGTATATTTGCGCGACTTCTGCTGCGGTCCTCGAGGACACCCACATCCAGGGCAACCGGGCGGTCCTCGGCGGTGGGCTGCGGGTTGCCGGTGATTTTGCGCGGCGAAGCGAGGACCATGCTGTGCCGCGCGGCCCGGGAGGCCGGGAGAGGACGCTGGTGCGCCGGTGCCGTATTCATGACAACCGTGCCCACATAGGAGGTGGAGCGTCGGTGAGCCGCGGGGCCAATCCGGAGCTGGTAGAGAACGTTTTCACGGAAAATGCTGCCCGGTGGGATGGGGGTGGTCTGGCGGTCTGGGACAGCTCGCTGCCCACCGTCAGGGCGAACGAGTTTTGCGCAAACAGCGTGGGTTCCGACTTCGGCTTCGGCGGCGGCATGAGCGTGATCAACAACTGTCGCCTCACCGTCGAGGACAATCACTTCTCCGACAACCGGGCGCAGGGGGAGATGAAGAGCGGCGGCGGTGCCCTGGCGGTCAATCGCTCCCGGATACAGATGTCGTCCAACGTGGCTCGGGGCAACCAGGCGGCCCTGGGGAGCAACGTCTATATATGGGGCAATGCAACCGTGGAGATGGCGGACGACAACCGTATCGACCCCGACACCGTCTTCGAAAGCCCCTCCCGGCTCACCAGCAGCGACAGCAGATGGAACAGGCGATGATCGGGTTTAGCGCTCGGGTTTGCCGAGGGGTATCAAATACAGCGGATGCTCATCCTCTCTCAGATCCATTATGCCCTGGACCTCGCGGTCGTCGAAGGCCCCGATGACAACCGCACCGAGGCCGAGAGATGCAGCCTGAAGGTAGATGTTCTGTGCTGTATGTCCCGCCTCCATGTGCACATAGCGTACTCCCCGCTCACCGTATCGTGCGGTGGTCCGTCCGTAAATGGCCGTCAACACCATCACCACCGGCGCATCCCGGACGGCCGTCTGCCGCAGCGCGGCCTCGTACAGTTCGTCCCGGAGGTCCTCGGTGGATTCCCTGCACAGCTGGTGGGAACCAGGATCATACCTGTACAGGCCTCCGGCCAGTCCTTCCACCTTTCCGAGGGTCACGTAGACCTCCAGGGGGTAGGTGGCTCCCGCCGAGGGCGCCGTCCTGAACCCCCTCTGGGAATCAGTAACACCCTGGGCGGCCCACAGCAGCTGGGAGACCTCCTGCAGGGACAGCGGGTCATCGGAGAAGCTGCGCTGGGACCTCCTGGCCTGAAGGGCCGCCTCCACGGTCAGCCCGCCCTTCACGTCGGGGGCTGGCAGCTGCACGTCAGCCTCCGGGTCACTGCTGTCCGGGTCGACGAGAGGCTCCGGCGGTGAAACTTCCCTCCCGGGGCATCCCCCGGCAGTCATCATCACGATCAACACCATCACCACGAACACAGGGGACATTCGGTTGTGTCTCATGGGAGATCCTCCTCGCCTCAGCTGATCACCGCCATTGTACCACGGGCTCGCTGTTTGAACATCCTCAGTGTGCAGAAGCTCCCCACCGAGTCCTACCGCCGGAGGGCAACGCGAAGACCCGCCATGTGTTACAATGGGCCGGTAGGGGTGGATTTGCCAGAGGGATCGAGATCCCGATTGGTATGCTCAACGGGCACTCTGCCTGCCGCCGTGGGGGGCAGCTACTATGACCTGGAGGCGGTAGTGGCTGGTGCGTGCGCGGTGGGTGCCCTCGATCTAGAGCTGGTGCTGCAGCCCGACTGGAGGCCCTTCGAGCCGCCCAGGGACCGCCGTCCCGAGGGGGACAGAGAGACAGGGAAATGGACCACGTCCCAGATCATCTCTGTGATGGGAAGGTGGAGGGAGGCGACGGGAGGACGGATCCGCTCGGTGCATGCTAACAGCGACATCGGCTGCTTCCTGGGTTCACGGGATGAAGGTGAGCGGAGGACGGGGATCCGCCTGCTCGAGGATGCCTGCGGGGCGGCAGAGGAACTTGGAGCGGACATCGTGGTGCTGCACATGTGGAATACCTGGGCTGACGACATCAGCACCGACGACGCTGCCCGCCGCGTCAGAGCATTCGCCGAGGGCTGTCCGCACCTATCCCTGGCGGTCGAGAACATACCCATCTCTGCCAGGGGGTGGTCCCAGGCCGAGCTCATGTTCCACCTGTCCGAGCTTCTGCCTCCGCGAGTCGGTTTCACCCTGGACCTATCGTGGAGCTCCATGTACAGGAACCTCGACCACCTGTTGGATCTCTTGCCACGGGTGAGAAACGTGCACGTTCAGGGGAGGCTCGGTGAGGTGGACGGGCGCACGGTCCTGCTTCCGAGGGCCGGCGACATGGATCTGGGCCGAGCTGTGGCCCGCATTCGGGATCGTGGATACTCCGGGCAGTGGACGCTGGAGCTCAACCGTCCCCGTTCGCCCGGGGACTTTCTGCGGGCGATGAGTTACCTGGAGTGCCTGTTGGACGGTGCGATTATACCTGAGGAGGTTGATCTTGATGAAGGGTGAAGTACCCGAGGGTGTCGGCGTGGTGGCCATGGGCGTTAAGACGGGACTGATCCTGCCCGACGATGACATCGCGGAGACAGCCGCCACATCGGTCAGGGACATGGTAAGGGATCGTGACATCGTGTGTATCACCGAGTCGGTCGTTGCCCGTTCCCAGAACCGCTATATCAGCTGCGAGGAGCTGTCCAGGGATATAATAGACAAACTGACGGTTAAACCGGGCGCGACGCTGGCCGTGGTGAGTCCCATCGTGAGCAGAAACCGCTTCGCCCTCATACTGCGGGCCATAGCGAAGGCGACCCGGGGCGGCCGGGTCATCATACAGCTGGGCATACCGGATGACGAGGTCGGCAACCAGATCCTCGATGAGGAGATGGCCACCACCCGCCTGCGGCTGAAGAGAATCTTCAACGGCCTGCAGGAGATACGCGGTAACACGCCCCATATGAATGTCCTCATCCGCGAGGTGTTGGCCGCCCTCAAGCTGCAGGAGATAGGATACAGCCTGGTGGGGATCAGGAAGATCACCGGGCAGGGCATGGCGGATGTCACGGTGCGGGGCCCCGAGGAAGAAGTGCTCTCCGCTGAAGTGGGTTTCACCGGGATGCAGCGCCTCGCCGAGAAGGCCATAGGCATCATGCGGGATGCCGGCACCGATGGAGCCCTGGCGGTGACCGTTGATCTTCAGAACCACGGCATCGCCATTGTGGACGCCGTTGCGGCCGCCGACGCCGGCGTAGAGGAGGCGGTGCTGGCGGAGCTGAACTACACTGACCAGCTGGCGACCTACCGCGATCCCGACTGTCTCTACTTCGATGAGCTGAGCGACCTCGAGTTTTCCCATCCCATAACCGGAGTCGACTACCCCCGGATGTACCGGGACATAGTCACCCAACAGGATGTGGGGGTCGACATACTGTTCACCAACAACCCGCTGAAGATCTTCGATGTGGGCATCATCGACGGGATAATCGTCGGTGCCGTACACGAGCGGCGGGCCATCAAGGACCTCTTCCAGTCCTTCGGCACCCGGACTCCCGTGGCCACCATCAAGGAGATCGGGCCCGAGCCCTGGGGAGTCATCGGATCCAACGTCTCTCACATGGAGCGGGGCATTCTCAAGCTCCTTCCCGACAATGCCGACCAGACGGCGGATCACATCAGGGACCGCATCCTCCGCGAGACGGGCCGGTCGGTCGAAGTGCTCATATTCGGTGACGGAGCCTACCGCGATCCGGACTCGGGGATCTACGAGCTGGCTGACCCCCATCCCGCCATCGGCTGCAGCGAGGGACTCAGGAAGGCGACCCTGAGGGGCGGTACCAAGCTCAAACTGCAGGTCGAGACCCTGCACCGGCAGGGTCATTCCCGCGAAGAGATCCAGGAGCTTCTAAGCAGGGGCGGCACCAGCGTCAGCACCGAGAGCCTGGGGACGACGCCCCGGAGTGTTACCGCCATACTCGGTACCCTGGCCGACCTGGCAGCGGGCTCGGCCGATGCGGGTACTCCGATAGTGGTGGTGAAAAACTTCCCCTACTGAGGTGACAAGGCCCCACACTACCCGGATGGCGGGGCGATGAAGGTATGCAGAGGGCGATTGTGAAAGAGGACAGGAGTGAATGCGAGAGAGACCACGGAGGTGGACTGGTGAACAGGCAGCCTGCAGCGAACGCACTGGATCTCATCGGTGACACACCGTTGATCGAGGTCGAGGTGGATGGAGCCGACGTGGTGGCAAAGGTCGAGTTTATCAACCCGACCGGCAGTCACAAGGACCGGATCTACCTGCGCATGATAGAGGAGGCCGAGCGCCGCGGTGACCTGCGTCCGGGGATGACCATCATCGAGGGGTCCACGGGCAACGCGGGTGCAGCGTGCGCGATGGTCGGAAGGCTCAAGGGCTACCGGGTGATGGTGGTCATGCCCGAGGGCATGTCCCAGGAGAGAATGAAGCTGATCAGGGCCCTCGGGGCCGAGCTGCTATTGACTCCGGGAGGGGAGAGTGACCAGGACCTGGCCCTGGAAAAAGTTGAGGAGATCGTTGCAGCTGACCCAGGAGCCTACTGGTATCCTGCGCAGTTCGAAAATCCCGATAATCCCCTCGCCCACTACGAGTCCACCGGGCCCGAATTGTGGGAGGGGAGCGGGGGCAGGGTGGATGCCTTCGTGGTCGCCGTGGGATCGGGAGGCACCCTCACCGGGGCCGGCCGCTACCTCAAGCAACAGAATCCGGGAGTGAAGCTTTACGCCGTGGAACCGGCGGAGTGTCCCATCCTGGCCCGGGGTGAGTGGGGCAGCCACGATATCCAGGGTATCGGAGACGGGTTCATACCCAAGAACCTCGACCTGGAGCTGGTCGATGGTATCATCGTGGTGAGCTCCGAGGAGGCCGTGGAGGAAGCACAGCGCCTGTGCCTGGACCAGGGCCTGGTAGTGGGCATCTCGACGGGGTGCAACCTGTCAGCGGTCAGGAAGCTGCTGCGCAAACATCCCGAACCCGGACGCGTGGCCACGCTTCTCTTTGACACCGGGCAGAAGTACTTCACCTCGCCGCTCTTCGGGGTGAGGGCGGACGTGGACATTCCCGAGAGAGACCATTCCCTCGACGAAGACACCAGGGAACAGCTGGCCCATCACGGTGCCCGGTGGGAGATCATCGAGTGAGGAGGCATGATGAGCTTGTATGAAGAGAGGAGGCAGGAGGTCGTCCATCTCTGCCGCGAGCTGGTCCGCATCCCCAGCGTGTCCGGGAAAGAGGGGGCCGTGATGGGGAGGGTGTCGGACTGCATGGGGGCCCTCGGATACGATGAGGTCGTCACGGACCGCCTCGGTAATGTCAGGGGCAGAATCACGGGGCGGCGCGAGGGCCCCCGGGTGCTCTTTGACAGTCACCTCGACACCGTGGAGGTCGCGAACCCGCGGCTGTGGAAGCACGATCCCTTCGGTGCGGAGGTCTCATCGGGGAGGATATACGGCCGGGGCACATCGGACATGAAGGGAGCGGCGGCGGCCATGATCCTCGCTGCCGCGCACTTCGCAGCCGACCGTGGGCGGGACTTCGCGGGTGAGATTCACGTGTCCTGCACCGTTCACGAGGAGCTCTTCGAGGGGGTAGCCGCCAGGGAGGTGAGCCGGGCGGTGGACCCGGACATGGTCATAATCGGTGAGTCCACCGACCTGGGGATCAACCGGGGCGGACGCGGGCGCGCGGAGATCCGGGTGCAGGCCCTGGGCGAAAACGCCCACTCATCGAATCCGGAAGCGGGCCACAACGCGGTGTATGACATGGCGCGAGTCATAGAGAGGCTCCGGGGCATCGAGGTCGCCGAAGACCCGCTGCTGGGCCGGGGCATCATGGAACTCACCGACATCATATCCTCTCCTCATCCGGGAGCCTCGGTGGTACCCGATCTGTGCCGGGCCACCTACGACCGGCGCCTGCTGGTGGGGGAGACGGAGGGGTCCGTTCTCGCCGGGATACGGCAGGTCCTGGAGTCACTGGATGCAGGTGACCGGCTCAGGGTCGAGGTTGACTGCGCCGAGGATGAAGGTTCCTGCTGGACCGGGCAGCGGATAAGGAGCAGGCGTTTCTTCCCCGCGTGGCTGACGCCCGAAGATCACCCCCTGGTGAAATCCGCCCGGGAGGCCGTCCGGTCCGCGGGTCTAGACCCCGATGTGTCGTGCTATTCCTTCTGCACCAATGCCAGCCACTACGCCGGCGAGGCCGGTATACCCACCATAGGGTTCGGCCCGTCCCCCGAGCACCGGGCCCACACCGTGGACGAGTATATAGAGATGGATGACCTGGTGGCGGCGTTGCGAGGATATTACTGCATCATCCAGTCCCTCACCCGGTAAGGGTCGTAGGTAGGCAGCATTCACAGGAGGATATTCCCCTGACTGCATAGTATTCGCCCGTGCGGAGACAGCTAGTCGGGGAGGTTAGGGTATTGCTGAAGCAGCTGCTGAACCTGATCCGCAGCATGGGTAAAGGTCATGAAGGGCCCAATGAAGGGAAGGATCACGGACCGCTGTCTCCCCGGCTCGATGATAACCTCCGTGTTCTGCGGGAGATCTTCCGCCATGCCAGCGATCTCGTGATCAAAGACATTCGCATCGGAGGCAGAAAATCCAGGGCCGCGGCCGTGGTGTACCTGGATGACATCGTGGACCCCACTCGCGTGGAGCAGGCCATCCTGCAGCCCCTGATGGTCTGGGCGAGACCGGCGTTCTGGGATGACCTCTCCGACGATGATCTGATCCAGCAGATAAGTACCACCCTCATGGTCACTGCGCAAACCGGCACTGTCAGAACCCTGAACGAGGTCGTCTCCGTCCTCCTAGATGGGGATCCAATCCTGCTGATCGATGGGGTGGGCGCTGCCCTGATGGTGGAGGGCAAGGGTTTCCCCAAGCGTGAAATCTCGCTTCACACGTCAGAGGTGTCAGTTCGGGGCCCCCAGGACGGGTTCACCGAGACAGCGGTCGCCAACGTCGCGCTGGTCCGCAGGCGCCTGAAGACCGATGAGCTGGCCGTCGAACAGCTCCGTATCGGCCGCAAGTCCAGAACGGACGTGCGGTTACTCTACATCGCGGGAATGGCCCCCGAACCTATCGTCTCCGAGATCCGGCGCCGCCTCGAGGGCATAGATATCGACCTGGTCAACTACAGCCGAACGGTGCAGGGTTTCCTTTCCGACCATCCGTATACCATTTTCCCCACCATAAGGGCCACGGAAAGACCCGACACCGTCGCCAGCTCCCTCGCGAACGGACGGGTGGCGTTGATCGTCGACAATGACCCCTTCGCCCTCATCATGCCCACCGAAGTACACAGTTTCTTCGCCACCGCCGAACACTACAACGTCGGTCCCTTTCTCGGCAGTGCCTTTCGCCTGATCACCATGGTGGCTCTCGTCCTCTCGGTCCTGCTCACCCCCCTGTACGTGGCCCTGACCACCTATCACCAGGAACTGATACCGCTTCCGCTTCTGTTGAACATCGCCATCACCGAGGCAGCGGTACCCTTTCCGGTGGGCGTCACCGCCTTCGTCGTGGAGGTGGTCCTCGAAATCCTGAGGGAGGCCGGGGCACGACTTCCCTCTCCCATCGGCCAGGCCGCCAGCATCGTGGGTGCCATCGTCCTGGGCCAGGCGGCGATAGAGGCTGCCTTTGTGTCCCCAGGGCTGATCATAGTTGCAGCCACGGCGGCCATCGCCTCCTTTGCTGTTCCCAGCTACGAGGTCACCACCTCGTTCAGGCTTTGCAGGTTTCCAGCCCTGATTCTCGCCGCGGTGTTGGGATTTTACGGCGTCGCCCTGGCCACGGTGATAGTCGTCTTTCACATGGCATCTCTCAAGTCCTTTGGGGTACCGTACCTGACCCTGTACACTCCGGGCAGGGTCAGCGAACTCACCGAGAAGATGATAGTTGTACCGGAGAGACTGAGGAGACCCGTGCGTTCCACCGCGGCCGCCGACCGCACGCGGAGAGGCGATCCTCCCTCCCTTCGGGATCCGGACGAGGCGTCTTCCGGCGGGGGCAAAGGAGGGAGGGGATGATCAGTTCGAGGCAGCTGCTGTTCATAGTCTTCCTGTCCCGCATATCGGTGGTGACCATCTTCCTTCCCGTGGTGACCTCGGCCCGGGCCCTCCAGGATGCCTGGATTGCAGCGCTCCTGGCCACGGTCGTGGGAGCCGTCGCTGTCTCCCTTTCGGTCTTTCTGGCGCGCCGCTTCCCCGACGAGGGCTACGGCAGCTACGTGCAGAGGATCATGGGAGCCCCCGTGGGTAAGGTGTTGGCCCTGGTGCTCGCGTCGCTGTATTTTGGCCTCGCCCTGTTGAGGGCCCGACAGCTGGGTTTCCTCCTGATCACCGCCCAGCTCGAGCAGGCTCCCGGGTGGGTTTTCGCTGTTACGATGATAGGCGCCGGACTCTACGGTGCCTACCTGGGCCCCGATTCCCTCGGCCGGGCCGCCGAGGTGTTGGTAACCGTGGTGGCAGCCTCGATCCTGTTCGGGACAATCATGGTGCTCGTATCCGCGGTCCCGGAGGTGGGTTACCTCATGCCGGTCCTGGCCCGGGGGTGGAGGCCCGTCGCCGAGGCAACGGTGAATCCCGTCTTCTGGTTTGCCGTCTCCGGGTCCGTGGTGTTGGTGCTCGGACACCGCTGCCTCGAGCAGAAGGACATGCTCCGCGCCGTTGTATGGGCGGTCATCCTCTCGGGGATCGTATTGACTGTGATCGCCACCCTGGCCACCGTGACCTTCGGGCCCCACGAGGCTCAGAAACAGATGTCCCCGATGCTGTCGATGTCGAGGACCATGTTTATCAAGGGTGCCCTGGAGCGGCTGGATGCCCTGCTCATTAGCATCTGGGTGGGCGGTGTCACCTTCGATACGGCCCTGTACCTGATGGCATCGTTCATGATCCTGGCCGATGTTTTCAACGTAAGGTACGGGAGACTGTTCCTACCCCTGGGGCTGGTGGGAGCCGTTCTGGCCTCTCTCCGGGTGGCGGACGTGTTCCTGATACGTGAGATCCTCTCACCTCTTCCCACGGGGGTGGCCCTGGTTGTCCTCCAGGGAGTCGTGGTGGCCTTCGTGCTGATGATGGCCGTGCTCAGGGGACTGGATGACCGAGAGGAGTGAGGTTCATTGCTGCGGAGGCTCGTCGTGTTGCTGCTCCTTCTAGGCATGACCCTGGGTGTTTCCGGCTGCTGGGGGCGGCGTGAAACGGCAGACCTGGGAATCGTGGGTGCGGTCGCACTCGACCTGCTCGACGACGGTAAGGTCCTGGTGTCACTGGAGTTGGTCAACCCCCAGTCCCTGGCACCGGGTCCCGGAGCCAGGGCAGAGACTCCCGTATCCGCCTGGGTCCTGTTGGAGGCTTCGCACACCGTCGCAAACGCCGTAGCCAACATAGAGAGAAGGGTGCCGAGGTGGGTGTTCATGGGCCAGGTGAACAGCATTATCTTCGGGCAGAACCTCGCCCGGGAGGGCATCGGGGAGTACCTGGATTACTTTGCCCGTCAGGGAATCTTCCGAAGGACCATATTCATCAACGTCTGCGACACCGGCAGCGGACTCCTGCAGCGCCCCATGGTCGAGGAGCTCCCCTCGCGCACCCTGGCCGGACTGGCGATGACCGGCCAGGCTTCCTCCAAGATCCGCTTGATCGATCTCAACGAGTTTTTGAAAAAGTTCTCGGAGCCCGGAATAGAGCCGGTGGCGACGCACACCGCGGGTAGAGAGACGGAGGACCGCTTCGTGAAGCGGCAGGGGGAGGATGTGGAGCAGGAGGATCCGGCAGTCATGCGTCAGCAGCCCCTGGACAGCGAGGAGAACATACCGGGCATGCTGCCCCCGGACTCACCGGTCCTGGATCCCATGCGGGAGTCGGGTACTGCCGAGAACGTTCCGGGTATGACCGTGGCCCTCGGGCTGGCGGCGTTCAGGGGGGACAGGATGGTGGGCTTTTTGGATGGGGTCGATGCCAGGGGCTACCTGTGGGTCACAGGCGAGATCCGGGAGGGCATCGTGCAGCTTGCCGACCCTACCGGAGAGGGCAAACACATTGCCCTGGAGATCGTGAGGGTTCGCTCGTCGATCAAGCCCCGGGTGGACGGCGATGAGATCAGCTTCAGTGTCAAGGTGGATCCAGATTTCCAGGTTATAGAGATCGGCGGGCATTTGCCCCTGGGCGACCTGTCGGTGACACAACGCCTCGAGCGCGACGTCAGCAGGTTCGTAGAGGCGGAGATTCGCAGTAGCCTGAGCATTGTCCAGGAGGCCTTCAGGTCGGACATCTACGGCTTCGGACAGATACTGTACCGCAAGCACCCTGACCTGTGGGAGGAGGTGGAGGAGGACTGGAATGAAGTGATCTTTCCCACCGTTGAGGTCGATGTGCAGGTGAAAACGCGGATCCGGTCCCCTGGTGCCCTGTTGAGAGAGGGCTGACGATGAGGACAAAAAAGGCGTGTCGCTACGGCTGGTATACTGGTTGCGGGTGTCAACCACCCCACACCGTGGGGCTACACGCCTTTTTAACTTAGGTCCCGTCACCCCCCTGCATCAAGGAGTTGATCCTTTCGAATCCCTCTTCATCCAGGAGAGCACAGGACTGGGGTACCGCATCCCCGTCAATCAGCGCATCCACCAGGCTTTCACAGTCACCGAAGCCGCAGGCTCCGCAGTTGCTGTTGGGCAGGGCGTCACCAATGCTCTCACGGCGAGAGGAGGGCAGGCTGAGGCTGGATTCCTCCAGTACACTCCGGCGCGTTATCCACCGGGATACGAGCTCCCCCACCAGGAAGATGGCGGGGACGGTGAGCAGGTAACGGGCGAGGGCGAAGCTCAGCCCGAGAAACCTCGTTTCCACTATCAGCATGGGGAGTTTCACCACCGCCCAGGCGCTGATGATGATGACGATGTTCCCGACGCTGGCTCCCTTGGCCAGCAGTGACCCCGCCAGGGGGAAGGCCGCGTAGATGGGGCCCGCCGACACGGAGCCTATCACCAGCGACATCAGCCGACCCCGGAATCCTGATTCATGTCCAAAACTCGCGGTGATGAGCTCCCGCGGAACCCAGACCGTGATGAGAGCGGAGAGTACGAACACGGGGGGAAGAACCTCGAGCATCTCCCGCAGGTAGGTCCACGTGATCCAGAGTGCCTCGGTGAACACCGCCCTATCGTACAGGAACACCACGAGGTAGGACGCCACGGCCAGGGCGATGAGTTTGTGTTTCTTCAACAGGTCTGTAGTACTCACAGTATGATCACCATCCCCAGGGCGATCAGCAGGGCCGCCAGGAAGCTCAACGCGTTTCGAATGAAGGCGAATCTCCTGCCGAAGTGCTCGATTTCGAGGGGTAGAGTGGCAAAGCCCACCATGGTGAGGGTGGTCACGAAGGCGGCCACGGCCACCAGGTGGGCTCCCCTGTCGATGAGGGATGCTGCGAGGGGAAAGGCGACGAAGGCCGGTAGGATGGTCACCGTTCCGATCACCGCACCGTACAGGGTGCTGAGGGCGGAACTGGAGCCGCCCAGGAGGGTGCGGATGTACTCTTCGGGGATGACGGCGAGAACGAGCCCTATGAGGGCCAGGATGGCCCCGATCTGTCCGGCGGTCTGCAAGAACAGCTGCTTTGCCATCGAGATACTCTGGATGGTCTTCGCCCGGTCAACGTAGAAAGACCATGCAAGGGCGGCGGCCGATGCTGCAAGCAGCAGAATAATGGTTACGTTCACCTCGTTAAGTCTCCTCTGAGTGAGTGCTCAGTCATTTCCCGTTTGAAAATCATCAACCGATCGGCGCCAGCAGGTCCGACAGGTAGTCAAGGGCACACTCGAGATCCTCCATCCTCAGCTGTTCCGGAGCGAACAGAACCTGGGTGGTCAGCACCTGCACGGCACCGAAGGCAGCGATGCCCCTCATCTCGGCGGTTTCGTCCTGATCGTCAGTCTTCAGTACCTCGGCCAGCAGGGCCGGCATGTGAAGTGAGAACTCTCTCAGCGGGAGTAGTTCGCTGTGGTCCGTCAGCCGGCATTCCTGAAGCAGCAGCCGTCCCAGGGCAGGCTCCTTCTGTATCTCGTTGAAGTGAAACTTCAAAAACTCCCGGAACCTGTCCCGTGCCGAGTCCTTTCCATGGGCGAGACCCTTCAGCAGCTGCATCCTCCGGCGACGCTCAACTTCAAAGATGTAGCCCAGGATCTCTTCCTTGCTGTCAAAGTAGTTATATATCGTGCCGACGGCCACTCCCGCTGCCCTGGCAATCATATCCGTGGTGGCAGCGTGAAAGCCCTTCTCGGCGATGACCTCTATCGCTCCGCGGCGGATCTGCTCACGACGATCCATCAGCCACACCCTCTCCTGAATGAGCGCTCACTCACAAATATACAGGGGCTCATTGTGCTCGTCAAGCATTGGCTCCCCGAAACTCACCACGAATCTTCACATCTCCTCCACAGATCTGCCACATTTGTCGGTTAGACTCGCAGTGTGAGGAGGAGGTTCGGGTGAAGAACAGGAACCGGTGGCTGGTAGTGACGGTACTCGCAGTCCTGGTGGTAGCCCTGGCCGCAGGCTCGGCCCTGGCCTTCGGCTTCGGGGAGAGGAAGATGGAACGTCCCGACCTGACCGAGGATCAACATCAGCTCCTTGAGTCCGTCAGGGAGCGTTTCGAAAGCCTGATACAGCCCCTCCGCGAGGAGCTGAGGGAGGCTCGCGAGGCCCTCGATTGGGAGCGGTTCGGAATGGTTTCCGCAGCCCTGGCACAGCTGCGGCACGAGATGATGGCCGAGATGGCGGAGGTCATACCTTTTGACCAGCTGGCGTGTGGCCATCGCAGGTGTGAGCAAGACTGCGAGGACTGCACGCAGATACAGCAGAGGTCGCACAGGTGGACGAGGTTGATGCCCAGGCGCGGTAGGTGAGCGGACCGATCGGCAGACTAAATCCTCTGCACGGGAGGCCTGCGGGCCTCCCTGGGCTTTCGGTCACCGCCCGCCTTGCTCACCACTACCCCTGCTCGAGTTAACCTTCACAAGCCCGCACGCAGGCCGGAATTCTGTGACAGCGCCGCCTCCGGGAAGGAGCCCGAAGCCGTCGGGTAGAAAGGAACAAATGACTCTAGCGGTGCACGAAATGCCGATTGTCCGGCCGGGTCAGGATCTCCGGTGAACGGGAGGAGTGGGGCGTATGACCAAGCGGATATACCTGGTCGTCGATATGGAGGGGGCCACCAGCGTTTTCAGCGATGAGGAGGTTTCCCCGGGTCACCATGCGTATGATGAAGCGAGAAAGCAGCTCGTGGCGGAGGTCAATGCTGCCGTCGAGGGGGCTTTTGCGGGCGGTGCGGATGAGGTCTACATCCACGACTACCACGGGGGGCTTCACAACTTCAACGTGAATGAACTGGATGACAGGGCGGGACAGGTGCGGGGTCACGGCATGCCGAACCTGCATCTGCCGGGGGTGGAGGATGGGTTCTGTGGATTGGTGGTCCTGGCGGCTCACGGCCCGAGGGCCGGCCCTGAGAGCAACACCTTCGCCCACGTCATCAACGGAGGCACTTTTGAATCCATAGAGATGAACGGGATCAACGTGGGTGAAACGGTCATTCTTGCCTGGCTGGCCGGAATCCATGATGTGCCGCTGCTCTTTGTTTCCGGGGAGTCCGGGGCGATCGAGGAAACCAGGCAGATTTATGCTGATGTTGAAAATGTCATCACCAAGCGGGGCCTTCACTACGGCGCAGCCATCAGCCGCCCCATAGGCCAGGTGCTCGATGATATCAGGGAGACGGTATCCCAAGCCGTTGCCTCCGGAGGTACGGTGATCAAGCCGGAGGAGCCCGTTCGTGTGACCATCACCTTCACCTCCCTTCCCCGGGCCCAGTCGTGCGACCTGCTGCCCGAATGCTTCCCGCACCGCGACGGCAAGAAGGTGAGTTTCACGGCCGATGACTATTTCACTGCTTACAGGTGGGTGCTGGCTGCTCTTGCCCTCGCGGGAATGCTCTCCTGAGCCGGCAGCGCGTCCCTGCGGGTATGCCGGGGTCGACGACGGTACCCTGGTGGCTGATATTCTGGGGATTCTGCATTTTCCTCGCCGTTTTGTGCATCAGCTTCGTCGGTGACGGGATGCGCCCGGGTGCCGCTACGGATGGCCCGCCGAACCCGGAGAGCCCAGTGGGCCGTCCTCCGAGGGTGCCCGTTACGCACGGCGGTTCGACTGGGCTGGCTGGCGGCCCGAGCACCGCCTGGGCAGGGGAGCCACCATAGATGGATTCCACAGGAGGACCGATCTGCCCAACATAACCGACGCCCTGGTGGGGGCCGGGCTCTCCGACGATGAGATACGCCGACTGCTCGGCGAGAGATTCCTGAGGGTGTTCGAGGCCGTCGTGGGTTAGCGCAGCAAGATGGAGCATGTCCGGGCCGGGCGTTGAGCTGACCCGGCCCTGTTCATGTCGCGGGAGGATCCAGGACAGCTGCCTCGAAGGTTACATACCATCGGATGACAACGGGGAGAGATGTCCTTGGATGTGCAAGGGAAGCAGCGGCCTGCCCCGACCGGGATCGGGCTCGTCGACGGGGCCCTGATAGCGGTCATG
>PWUB01000252.1 GCA_003563755.1 Clostridia bacterium | reverse complement strand
GAACCGCGCTGCTCCCCAGGCCGCCCCGGGTGGCACGGTCGATGCCGCGAAGCTTACCGACGGTGCAGCCGGTTCCCGCCCCGACGGAACCCTCAACCACCGGTCCTTCACGGGCCAGCTCGCATGCGGCGGCGGCAGCCTCAGGACCGGGGGCCCGGGGCTCGCCTATACCCATGTCGAAAACCACCGCCGCGGGTACGATGGGGACGACGACGCTGCCGATGCAGAAGCCTATGCCGCGCCGGGCCAGGTACTCCATGACCCCGGCGGCAGCATCGAGGCCGAAGGCCGACCCGCCGGTCAGGAGAAAGCCGTCGACCCGCTCCACCGTGTTCCCGGGCGCGAGAAGGGCGGTCTCACGGGTACCCGGGGCGCCGCCTCTCACGGAGACCGCCCCCACGGCTCCCCCGGGGAAAAGCACCACCGTCAGGCCGGTGAGGGCTTGCCCATCCGTCCAGTGTCCCACCCGAACTCCGGGTACGGCGGTCAGAGTGTTGTTGTCAGTCACCGGTCTTCACCTCCCAGCCGCAGACTAACATGGGCGGCGAAAAACTGCCGCATCTCGCCTGAACCGAGCTCAACGAGCAAGGCACCTTCATCCGTGATGTCCCGGGCCACTCCCTCGATGGACTCCGTGGGCGAGGTTATGCGAACTCTTCTGTCCTGTATATCGGAGTACTCACGCCAGGCATTGACAACGGCTGCAGCGTCCCGTGTGAACAGGTCATCGAGGCGGTCGATCTGGCAGTTGAGCTCCTCCGCCAGCCGGGATATCAAATCTCCCTCGCCGATCTCGAGGCCGCCGAGGGCGGAGTCGAGATCCACGGGCTCGGGATCGATGATGCGCTCACCCTCCGGCCATTGTATGCAGACATTGATACCGACACCGATGATCATGTGCTCACCCACCGCCTCGCAGAGGATCCCTCCCAGCTTCCGGTCGGCGTACATCAGGTCGTTCGGCCACTTCAACCAGGGTCTGAGTCCCGCAGTGCGTTCGACGGCACGGGCCGCGGCCACGCCGGCCAACAGCGAATACAAAGACCACCGCGACCGGGGTGTTTTCGGAAGCATCACCCGGGTCATCCACAATCCTCCCGGGGGCGAAACCCACCGCCTGCCGCTCCGGCCCCTTCCTCGCGTCTGCACCTCTGCCAGGATCACCGCCGGGCCGTGCAGATCCCCGCGCTCAAGGAGACGCCTGGCCTCATCGTTGGTTGACGAAACCCGGCGGCGCACCAGGGTCTTGATTCTGCCCGCGTCGTCGGCGCCGGTGCTCACAGTCGTTCTTCCGCTGCCTCACGGAGGGCCGGTAGAAGCTCGTCCAACCTGCCCACGGCGCGCTGCATCTCATCGAGGACCACACAGCGGTAATCATCATCTCCGGGCGATCCCAGGTTGATCCTCACATTGGCGAGAGCCCCGCGCAGTCCCGCGGCGGCCAGCTCCCCGGCCACCAGGGCGTCGCTGACTGCATTCGCATTCCCCCGTTCGGCCATCTGCAGCGCCAGCACGGTCACCTGCAGGCAGCGGCTGACCACCTGCCTGGGGACCTCGGTGGCCTGGCGGGTTGCCCCCTGAAGGGCCCGGGCCCGGGCCTTCTTCTCCCGCTCCGAACCCCTGGGCATGCGCAGGGCGGCCATGACCTGGTCGAAGGCGTGGGTATCCTCGTCGGCCAGGTCCAGCAGCTCCTCACGGAGCAGCTCGGCCTCCTCCGAGCAGGCGGCGGCCTCTTCCCATGCTTCCTTGTAGGCATTCTTTCCATCGGTCAGAGCGGCCACCATGATGACCAGGCCCGCTGCCATCGCCCCTGCCATGGCAGAGACCGTCCCCCCTCCGGGAGTAGGATCGTCCGCCGAGAGGCCGTTTATGAACTCCTCCATCGCGGCTTCTCGGAAGCTCTGCATCGTCTCCTTTGCGTCCAAGACTTCTTCTCCTTTCATACTGCGGTCCGTGGATAGACCTGAACACCGGCACGTACCACCCGGTTCACGAGGGGTGCCCCGGGCCGGTACACCAGGTGGGTGTATTCAGGTGCTTCGAGAATCACCAGGTCACCCCGGAATCCGGGCGCAACCACGCCCCTATCTGACCGTCCCACGGACCGGGTGGCATTGCGGGTCACCGCCACCAGCACCTCGGCGGGGGACATCCCCATCTTGAGACAGGCCAGGGTCATTATGAGGCCAATGTCCACGATGGGACAGCTGCCGGGGTTGAAGTCAGTGCCCAGGGCCACGGAGATCCCGTTATCTATCATCCACCGGGCCCGCGCATACTGCTCTCCCAGGATGAAGGCAGTGCCGGGAAGTAGCACTGCCGTTACTCCCGCATCACGCAGAGACAGCAGCTCATCATCGGGTGCGGCGAGCAGGTGGTCCGCCGCCACAGAACCCATCTCGGCTGCCAGGGCCGTACCGCCCGCAGGCTCGATTTCGTCGGCGTGAAGTCGCAGGCCGAGGCCTGCATCTGATGCAGCCTGCAGCACCCTGCGGGCATCGTCGATGCCAAAAACCCCGGGTTCGCAGAACACGTCGGCGTATTCAGCCAGGCCCCGTCCCGCGATCACCCTCATCAGCGGGATGACGACCTCGCGAACGTACCCCGAAGGATCTCCGGAGTACTCAGGGGGCACAGCGTGGGCACCCAGGAAGGTCGGCACGACGTCGACGGGATGGTTGGAGTCCGCCTCGGCTGCCGCCTCCAACATCTTGATCTCGTCTCTGCGGTTGAGGCCGTACCCGCTCTTGACCTCGCAGGTGAGAACACCGTGCGAAAGCATCACGTCCAGCCTCTCCGTCAAAAGGCCACAGAGCTCCTCTCTGCTGGCGTCCCGGGTCGTCCGCACCGTCTGCAGGATACCGCCTCCGGAGGCGAGGATGTCCTTGTAGGCGACCCCCTCCAATCGGCGTACGAACTCATCGGCCCGCCAGCCCGCAAACACGGCATGGGTATGGGGGTCACACAGGGCGGGAACAGCACAGCGGCCCTGGGCATCGAGAACCTCGAGCCCGTCCGGCGGGCTACCCCCGCCCACGGAGGTTATGAAGCCGTTTTGGATTACCACGTGGGCGTCCGCGACGGTTTCGACCTCCCAGCCGGATTCCGGGCCCGGGGTGCTGAGGCTGCCTATGTTCACAACGACCAGGTCACCCGTCAACTTCTGACCCTCTCTTCTCGCTGCCATCGGATCACTCCTCTTCCGACAGGCGGTACTCCAGTATCTGTTCCGTCGGCGAAAAGTCGGTGAGCCGGAGGTAGTAGCGGGCGGCGGCCACCAGCGCTGCCTGGGGAATCAACCCCACGACCTCGCTGCGGTCCACGGTGACTCCGCGGTGTTGTGCCTCCCTCTTGATAAATTCGAACACCCGGTATACAGCGGTCCGGCGGAAGTTGGTGAGGTTCATTGAGACCTGCACGGCTCCGCCCCCGACCTTTAGCCCTATGGCTTTCACGTTCACGAAGCCCCCGCTGGACCCGCGCACCACCCTGGCGATATCCCTGGCGACGTCGACATCATCCGTGTTGAGGTACACGTTGTAAGCGATGAGGGGATGGCGGGCTCCGACCACCGTGGCACCGGCGGAAGACATGCGGGCCGGGCCGAAATCCGGTTTTCGCGACGGCTCCGAGATCTTGTCCTTCAGACCCTCGTACTCACCGCGCCTGATGTTGGCCAGGTTGCGGCGCCCCGGTCGCTGGGCCGCCTCCTCGTACAGGTAGACGGGGATCTCCAGCTCGTCCGCCAGGCGCCTGCCGAGGGCCCGGGCCAGCTTTACGCACTCCTGCATGGTCACGTCCCTGATGGGTATGAGGGGTATGACATCGGTGGCACCGATCCGCGGATGGCTGCCCGAATGCTCGTCCATGTCGATGAGCTCCTGGGCTTTCTCCGCCGCCGCGAAACACGCCTCCACCACCCCATCGGGCTCGCCCACCGCCGTCACCACCAGTCGGTTGTGATCACCGTCAGCGTTGTGATCCAGGAGCTGACAGCCCTCCCTGTCAAACTCCCCGAGTATCTGGTCTATCACGCCAGCATCGCGTCCCTCACTGAAGTTGGGTACTGCCTGGATAATCCGCACTTCTGCCTCCTTTCTGATCACAGTGGATCTTCACTCCTGCGCCACCGCAGGTGGGTGCGCACGGTCAGTGATCTGAGGACGAGCTGCCCCCGGCCGTCGGGGTGCAGCAGGTACAGGGTGTCGCCGTGCACGGCGACGGTGGGTCCCGACCGCCACTTCTGCGGCCACGAGATCCGTACTGTCTGCAGCAGCTCTCCTCCGGTAGTGACCCAGTTGAGGGTCCATTCCGAGGAGAAAGCGGTCACGCCCAGGCCGGCAGCGGGCGCGGGCCGCCTCTCGGCGATCCACAGGCCATCCGGTCCGGCCCCCACCAGGTGGGGCATCACCGGGTGGTGGCTCCGCCAGAGGAAGTCGGCGCCCGGGGTCTGCACCTGCCACAGCAGATCTCCTCGGTGCGACCTCAGGGACCCCGCCGGCGCGACATCGGCGGCCGCAGATCCGAGGACCCTGTCCTCCGGGATGATCTCCCTCCAGCCGGCGGGGGATTCACCGGTCACCGCCAGGTAGATCCAGCGAACATCACCCCCCGACATCGGCTGCCATTCGACGGCCACCCGGTAAATGGCCCGGTCCGTCACGAGGTCACAGAAGGCGAATAGACCGCTTCCCACGCCTTCGAGGCGGTGGAGCGTGACCTGTACAGGATCATCATCGTCATCTTCATCGGCCGCGTAGCCGGCCCCGGAGAGCATCCCACGGACCAGGGAAGCCAGGGGCACTCCCTCGTCCACCGGCACCACCCCGGCATCACCGGCCGCCAGTTCCTCGATGCAGATGCCCATAAGACGGTCCGAACCCTCGTCAAAGAAGAAGAGGCGGCCCGCCGCGAGCGCCAAAAAGGAGGGAGTTACCCCCTCCTCGAAGGACAGGGTCATCTTCTCCCCTTTTGGCCCCAGCACCATCAGGGTGCACGCCTCGGAATCCGTGATGTAGACGGTGCCTCCGCCATCCACGGCCATGCCCCACGGAGGACGGCAGATCCCCGTACTATCGTCGCATACG
>PWUB01000238.1 GCA_003563755.1 Clostridia bacterium | reverse complement strand
TGGCCAGCATGTCCCTCAAGCTGGTCTCCCGTGCCCCGAGCCCCTCCTTGTAGGCCTGCAGCGCGGCGCGCCCCAGCCTCTCCAATAGCATTCGGCTGGCTGCATTGTCACTGTGTACGATGGCCAGGTAGGCCAGGTACTCCAGGTCGTAGCTGCCGCCGAACTCCTCCTTCTGCAGTATCCCGGCGCCGGTGGCGAAGTGTTCCTCGCGGTAGATCATTCGCTCAGCCAGGTCGACGCGTCCGGCTGCCGCCTCCTCGTGCAGGTAAAGGACCAGGGGCAGCTTGTAGCATGATGCAACGTAAAATGCGCGATCGCTCTCCACTTTCACCGTCACTGCAACATCGACATCCGGGGGGCGGTATTGGAAGTAGACGCCGTAGGTACCCGTGGCCTCCCCGGTGATGTGTTCTACTTCCCTCTGCAGTCTTTCGGCTGCCGCCTCATACACTGCCCGGAGGGCATCGTCGTCCTCTGCCTCACCGCCCGCCTCGATGACCTCAGGCGGCGAAACACTGGTCCTCATCTCCATGGCCTGGAGCCAAACCCCGATAGAAAAGCCCACTGCGACGATTGTGAGCATAAGTCCGGCCCGGATTCCTCTCATCGACAGTCCTCCCTGGATGATCCGCGGTCAAGCTTAGTATCCACCCGCGACCCCGTGGTATGAGCGCACCGGCACATCCGCGGGTCTTACCCCCGGGGTGTTTCACACAACCAGCGAGTTTGCCCGTCCCTTTCCTTCCCGATACAATGGACCACGCAACACGGCATCCACTTACAGGAAGGAGCCCGGTTATGAGCGAACAGCTGGCATCGGATCTCATTGAAAGGGCCGAAGAGCTCGGCGCGGTGGACGCGGTGCCCTTCCGAACAGAGCAGATAGAGTTCGACTCCAGGACCCTCCTGAAATGCATGCACGGCTGCCCGGATTATGCGCACCGGCATACCTGTCCCTCGGGGCCCAACTCCCTGCGACCGTGGGAATACAGGCGGATCCTGCAGGAATACGAGTGGGGGATCATCGTGCACACCAACGACCTCGGCAGCGCGCAGCGGATCGCCTTCGAGCTGGAGCGTACAGCCTTCGCCCGCGGATGCTACTTCGCCCTCGCTCTCAGTGACTGCGTGCTCTGCACCGAGTGCTCGGGATACAACGACATGCCCTGCCGTCATCCCGATAAGGCGCGGCCGTCCTTTCATTCCGTGGGCATTGATGTCTTCGCAACGGTCCGCGAGTTCGATCTCCCCATCAAGGTTCTGGAGCACCGGGATGAACAGCAGAACTGGTACTCGGCCGTATTTGTGAGGTGAGAGAAACGGGAGCGTCGGTCTCCCGGAAGAGAGGGTGAGGCAACGTGGATAAGAAGGTGTCCGACCAGGAGCGGGTCGAGGCTTTCGTGGCAGAACACGATCTCGAGGCACCGGCTGACATCCGCCTGCTTGATCTCGTTTCCGAGGTGGGCGAGCTGGCCAAGGAGATCCTGGTGGCCTCCGATTACGGCACCCGGCCTCCCGACACGGGCCCGGGGTGGGCGGAGGAGCTCGCAGACGTGTACTTCTCCCTCTTGTGCCTGGCGAATGCGACGGGCGTGGGCCTGACCGAGCAGCTCGCAGAAGTCCTGGAAAAATACGAAAGCAGGCTCACCGAGGGAGGCGACCCCGGGTCCCGGTGAAGGACCCGTCGGGGATGGGCACTCCCCCGGGATCTCTCCCGGGGGAGTGGGAAACAGCCTCAGGGTATATACCACAACTCGGTCTGCCACGGATGTAAGTTCTCAGCTCCGTGGTCCGTCACCCGGACATTCTCCTCGGATATGATGCTGAGCTCACCCTCGAGTATGGTGGGCTCCAGGGTGTACAGCTCCCCCTCCTGCAGCCGACCGGCCTCATTCGGATCCTGTCCCGGTCTCAAGGGCCGAAGCGACGTGCCGCCGTCGTGGACCTGCTGGCCTATCTGGTGCCCCAGGGAGTGCTTTATGGGTGGGTATCCCCGTTCCACGAGGTGCTCACGGGCGATGCGGTCGACCTCGAAACCAGCTACCCCGGGTCTCATCGCGGAGAAGGAAGCATGGATGGCTCCGCGCACCGCCCTGAAGGCATCCAGGATCGCATCGGGAGCCCGCTCCTCGCCGGGGCGCAGGTGGTAGAAGGTCCGGGCAATGTCGGAGTGATAGCCCCGAAACCCCAGCCCGAAGTCTATGACCAGCATGTCTCCGGGCTCCAGGCGGGCATCGGTGGGTTCCCGGTGAGCCATGCCCGCCTTGGGCAGAAGCACCAGCGGACCGTCCTGGGGCATTACCCCCTGCGGCACCCGCCTGTCGATGGCCCGCCGGAAGAGGGCCTGTATTTCTTTCTCGGTCAGGCCCCCGGCCAGTTGGGATGAGACCTCCTCGTATATCTCGAGGTTGAAGTCGATGGACCTCTGCACGCGGTCCAGCTCCTCGGCGGACTTCACAGCCCTCAGCTGCTGCAGCACGGGCTCGCTCGAAATCGCCCCTTTCATCCGTTCGGGTCCCAGCACCCGGGAAATCCAGAGGAAGGTGCCGTGGCTGAGGCCGTCGCACAGGCTGTCGCCCTCGGAGTAATTGAGCATGAACCTCCCGGGCGAGATATCATCGTGCAGGAAAACCATGAGCTCTTCCATGGTCGCCTTCTCCGTACAGATCACCTCATCGAAGACTCCGAGGGCTTCGAGGTGACCCTTGTCCGGAAATCCGGTAACGGCACGAACCGGTCCCCGGCGGTCGAACACATACAGGCTGCGGCCCGAGGTGGCCCCTCCCACCAGGAGGGAGAGTGCCGGGTCCCTTCCCTCGGTGTCGACCAGGAACCAGGCGTCGACGCCGTGCTCGGCCATGAGTCCCCTCGCCTGCTGGATCTTCTCCTTCACTATCTCCCTATCGCTGAATACAAACAACACGTCCACTCCTCACCGGGTATGATCGTCGCTTCTGCCATCAACTGTCCCTGACCGTTTTCGCCTTCATGCGCACTATGCTCCACCAGTCGAATTCGTAGGCCTCCCGCAGGAGGGAGTCGATGTCGGTGCTCTCGAAGAGAGCCCCCGCGATATGAGCACACCAGGCAGAGAGCAGCAGGACGATCAGCCCCCAAAGCCCGATGCTCAGAAGGGGCATCTCGAAGTCAAAGCCCATCAGGTCCTCCATGAAGCCCGCGGTGAGGTTGAAGATGATGAAGCCAAGGACACCCGCCGTGACTCCGATCACCAGTACGTGCCCGAAGTAGAGGCGGCGGACCTGGGAGACAGAGAGGCCCAGGACCTTATATGCTCCGAAGGTTCTCTGGCGATCGACCACGATGATGGCCAGGATGACCGTGAGAGCCACCACCTGGGATAGTAAGATCATGAGGGTCACGGGGGCCAACCTCTCCCCCAGCCTCATATACATGGCCCGGATGCCGATCTCAGCCGATCCATGGACCCGCACGCGGCCCTCCACGAGCATGCCGAAGGGCAGGGTAACGCCGAGCCGGGCGGTGAGAGAGTCCAGGTCCTCATGGGTGTCAAAGGCCTCGATGGTCGGTACGCGGGTACTCCAGCTGAATCCTCGCAGCACCTCTGACAGGCCCGGGAACTCGTAGCGCATCGTCCCGTCGATCATCTCCACCTCGATGGGCTCCACCTTCTGTTCCCACAGAAGCAGCAGGTTCTCTTCACCGCCCCCGAGCAGTTCGGCTGCAGTTTCGGAGAGGACCATCACCCGCGGATATATGTCGTGCTCTCCGCGAAAGACGCCGACCACCTCGACGGGCACCTCCCTGGTACTTCCCTGCAGTACCTGCATGCCCACCAGGGGTGTTCTCTCCCCCAGGACCACTCCCCCACCGTTGGCCAGGCTCTCATGCACAGCAGCCTCTGAAGCGTCCTCGGGCCAGCGTCCTGCCACCAGGGGCAGGGACGCCTCGAGCTCGAGGGGAACCCCGGATATTCCCCACATGTCCACCGTGCCTGCGCCCGTCATGATGGGTGCGCTCACGGCTCCCAGGGACTCGCGGACCAGCCTCGGAAGCTGGGCAGGTCGGTGGGCCGTGGGGATTCCTCCCCACAGTCCCCGGTCATCTATGCGCTGCCTGAGGAAATCATCCGCCGCATAGGCTGCCGGTGACAGGTCCGGCTCCTGCATCTGCGCCGCCCAGTGGGCTATCTCGAGCATCACGTCCGCGGGCAGGCTCAGGGCAGAAATGCCCTCATCCGGGGATGCGACAGCCCCGGACCAGGAACCATAGAAAGTATAGAAAAGGAAGCCCGACAGCAGCACCAGGAAGATGATAGCGCTTTCCCGCCAGTGTTGCCACAGGTGCCTGCGGAAGATCCACCACCGGCCTCGTTTCGCACCCATCGGTCAGCCTCCCTCCATCAGGGTCTCTTCAGCTGTCCGGGTCACCATCAGGTAAGCAGGGATTCCCCCGAACACCCCGCATACGACCACCGCGGTCAGGATGACGCTCCCGCCCAGGCGAAGCATGGTTGCCGCGAAGGATGCGGCGGTCGGAGCTGCCGTGCCCAGCTGCCAGAGCACGGGCGGACTCATGACGAGCAGACCGATCACCGCTCCTGCAGCACCGAGACTGACCATCTCCGCCAGCACCACCGTAACTACCTGGCGGGTCCTGGCCCCAAGAACCTTCATCAGGGCCAGCTCTTTGCGTCTGCCCATCAGCACGATGTAGACGGTGCCCGCGTACAGCATGGCCCCCATGACGTAGGCGGCCCACATCATCAGGGACACCACGACCGTGGGTGGGGCAAAACCGGAGGCTCGGGGGGTCCCGGAAGCGGTTCTCAGGCTGAACAGGTCACCGGGAGGTATCATCAAGAGCGGTTCCGGGGTCATCTCCATGTTCTCGAACCACTCAGCCACGGCCACGACCAGGCCGCCGTCGATCCTCCTGCGGATCCCCTCCACCTGGTCCAGGACGAGGGCGGCTGACTCAACGGACACCGCCAGGGCCGAGGGCCGTGGGTCCCATCCCACCGCTTCAGCGAGGAGATAGAAGGTCTCGAGGGACACCTGGACCTGGGCCGTCGTCCAGTACCGGGTCTCCACGGGATACATGGAGGGAAAGTCACGGGGCGG
>PWUB01000084.1 GCA_003563755.1 Clostridia bacterium | reverse complement strand
GCATCCTGTCCTTCCAGCACAATGTGAATACCTCCGACCAGGTCAAGGCCCTTGTTTATCTCGTCCCACACGGGCCTGTACACACCGGCGAATAATACCACCGCCACGATAACGAAAAGCAGGGCAGCGAGGTATGCTCTGTGCCTTCCCTTCTGTCGGCTCCGCCTCAACGTTCTCTCCCTTCACAACCCACCGAACATGTCCCAAATTATATATCTAGGAGAGTTCGGGGTCAATTCGCCGGCATTCGTCACAGCAGGTGCATACCATTCACTTCCAGCCTGAACTTCTGATCGAGAAATGCCGCGGCTCTCCGGCACATGATCATGCGCGGCAAGAAAATCTCGAAGTAGTCCATCACCGGTGATATTTCCGTGTCGATCTTCACTCGTAGGGTCACGGTTTTCGTTCTTGTCGCCACGTCCAAAAACGACTCCTCGGCCGCGTAGTTGACGCGGTCGTGTATGTCAAACTCCGCGGGATCCTGCAGCCGCACACGGGATCGGTGGACATCGGACTTGTCCGCCAGGATCAGTGCCGCTCCCACGGTGTTCACGATTCTGCCTCCCTCGTGCTCGTGGTTGCCCACCGCTCCGGCGATCACCCCGGTCTCATCGGGGGGCATACCGCGCTCTCGAAGGAGTTCCCAGGTCATCATGGCTCCCACCGTCGCATGGTCACGCCTGTTCATAACATTGCCCACATCATGCATGTATCCGGCTATCGCCACCAGGCGCCGTTCCTTCTCGGTTCTCCTGAGGCGCCGCATGACGTTCGAGGCGATGTCCGAAACGAGCCTCGCGTGCCGCAGCCCGTGCTCAGTGTAACCCGCATTAGCCAGGTGGTGATTCGCCGCCTCCAGGTAGGTGGTGATCTCGTCGTCTTCCTTCAAAGCCATGACGGTCAGCTGTCTGTCTGGCAAATTTCACCTCTCCTTTTCAATTCCGCGATCGCCCGTTCAAAGACCGCTCCGGGATCCACCCCGTCCGTGTTGATCACCAGGTCCGCAGTCTCCCGGGCCGCAGCCAGGCGCCTCCCCTGGGCCGCGAGGCGCGCGCGGCCCCAGGATACGCTGCGTCGGCGCCTTATCTCCTCGTAGCTCGCCTCGAGATATATCACGAAGTCCGGATCGTGCCGCAGGTACATCGAAGGAGCATTCGAGTGTTCCTGAGCAGCGCTGTAGGCGGTGATCCCCTGCACCCGCAAGAGATCGACCAGGGTGGTCTTGCCCGATGCACACGGTCCAACGACCACCACACGCGGTGCCTCATCTGCACGTGATCGCGGCCTGGTTGTCTCAGAACGGTAGCCTGATATCAATCGTTCGAATCACCGCCTCTCCCATCTGTACCTCTTCATCTCCCACGGTCATCACCGCCAGGGTCATATCATCCCGTGCAAGCCCCCTATCCGCATCCAGGGCATCCTGCAGCATTGTGTCGGCCACGGTCCGCGTCGACCTATTCTGCCGGATCCGGGAGGCGAGGGGGTCGATGCCCAGTTCCGATCCGTATCTTCGTCCCGCGTGAAACACTCCATCGGTGAAAATCGCTGCGCGATACCCAACAACGGGCTCACACTCGAGAACGGCCGGTTTGGTGAAGTGATGAACCCCGATGGGAGCGATATCCTCAGCCAGTGCTCGCACGCTGCATCCGTCGAACAGCAAAGCTCCGGCGTTACCATTGCGGGACACCACGAAGGTACCGGTGTTCAGGTCCAGGGAGAGAATGGTCAGGGTACACACTATTTTGCCTCCGCGCAGGGCGTATAGGTTGTCGTGCACCGCTCGCGCAACCGCTCCATCCCTGGCACCCTCGGCGATCAGTGCGGCGGCCCTGGCTACCACCATGTTACTCACCCTCTTCGCCGCGGGACCACTTCCCTGTCCATCAGCCATCACGACTGAGAGACCGCCCCGTGGTCGCTCCACCACATCCACGCTGTCCCCACTGGTGGACACTCCGGATCTCGGCACTTTCCGTACCGCCACGTCGGCCCAGCTCTGCCTCACCATCGTCCGTGCTCAACCTCCCCCATCCGCTGCGTCCTAGGGTTTCTCGAGCCTGAGTGATCGCAGTCGGTTCAATGCGGCCGCCACTTCAAAGCGCCGCGGGCGTGCATAGTCTCCTGGATGCCCACTATAGGGCGATATAAGGTCCAACCCCTCCTCATCGAGGTCGCGGTACGTAGCCTCCAGAGCGTCGGTTACCGAGGCCTCCGGGAAGTGCCGTGTGAGATATATCAGCATATCCGCAATGGCCCGCGTCTGACTGGGGTCGACCAGCTGCTCAACAAGGGAGAGATCGATGCTGTCTTCACCGAACTGGATGGTGGACACTCCCCTCGAACGCACTCTCACCCGGCCCCGCCTCCTGGCATCTATGCTGCCTGGATGGGGGTTCCGTTGTGCCTTACCACGAAGGGCTACATCCGGCTCACGGGCTCTACCTGCCGGATAGCTCTCAGCAATTTCGATGGCCCTGCCCGTAACGTCGCGGGGACGGTAGTGATCCATCATGATGACCGTATCTGCAACATCGAAGTAGTCGCCGGACCCCCCCACCACCAGGACCGTTGATACCCCTCGCTCCCGGTGCAGCTGCCTCACTCTATCAATGAAGGGAGTTATGGGTTCTTTCTCCGTCGGTACGAGTTTCTGCATCCTCATGTCGCGGATCATGAAGTTGGTGGCGCTGGTATCTTCATCGATCAGCAGCAGTTCTGACTCCATCTCCAGGGCTTCCATTATGTTGGCCGCCTGCGATGTGCTGCCGCTGGCAGCAGGAGTGCTGAAGGAATCAGTGTTCACATCGTTCGGCAGGTTGCGTATGAAGGGACTGATATCGACGCCCGTGACCTGCCGGCCGTCCTCAGCCCGGATCTTGACCGCCGACTCGCGGCTCACGACCAGCTCCCGACCATCACCCGGTACGTGATTGTAGACTCCGCGGTCCAGTGCAGTCAGCAGCGTCGATTTCCCGTGATAGCCCCCGCCGACGATGAGAGTGACACCCTCCGGTATAACCATGCCCCTCACGCGGCGCCCGTTGGCCAGGGCCACCTCTGTGCGCATCGAGGAGGGTGATTCAAAGGGGGTCGCACGGTCTTCGGGCAGAGGGAGCTCGGAAACACCCGATTCCCGGGGCAGGATAGCACCGTCAGCGACGAAAGCCACGGCCGACAGGGCTGCAAGCCCCCGGCGCAGCACCGCCGCATCCTGCACGGCACAGACGAACTCCCGCAGCCGCTCCTCGTCCAGCTGACTGTAGAACAGGGCGACCCGGGCAGCGGAGGGCACCTCTTCGAGCAGCATGGCCTGGGCCTGACGACCCAGGATCCGCCTGCCACGTGCGGGCAGGCCGACCGACAGCCTCACCTCGACGAACC
Source organism: Clostridia bacterium (assembly GCA_003563755.1). The sequence goes on along the minus strand of PWUB01000084.1, from coordinate 1,716 downwards.
GGGGATCAACGACCACCGCTGTCCTCTCCAGCACTTGCTGACCGGGGCGATCGACGACCACCATTCCGCTCTTACCTGAGCCACGCCTTCCCTTAACTCGCCTCCGCAGGGCAGAGTCAAAGACCCTGAGCACATAGTCCTGCAGGGCAACTCGGCGGTCCCGAGAACCGTATAGATCCTCAGGAAAGCCGGCGCTGTCCCCATCGAGACGGATCCGAACCTTCGAGGGCGGGGCAAAGGGATCTCCCTGGATGTAATCCAGATGGATGGAGAATTCCCCGATGCGGTAACTGCCACGTATGTCCTTGTAGGCTTTGTATCCCCGGCCGTCGATCCTGCTCAGCTGAGAGACCAACTCATCAGCGTCCTTGACAACACTCACTTTATCCCTCCATCGATTACCGTGCATAGTCAGCGTGCTGTGCTGCAATTATACATTATAGCATGAACCCCGGGTCCCGCCCTCGACCCTCGATATGGAGGAAACAGCATGAAAAGACCCCAGGACTCGAAGGACCCACCTCTGGTGGGACCTGCACACCGACAGGTGGACGATGCCCCGGTCAGACCCACCCCCGAAGCTCGCACGATCCGTGTTCGCGTCGCGCGAAGGGAACTCCACGAAGCCCGAGAAGCACTATCAGAAATCGGCTACGTGACCGACGCCGAGGGTGATCCCGGCACCCTGGAGCTCACCGTGGACGGAAACGGGCTCCGTCGGGTCGAGCAGATCGTCTCCCGGTTGGGTGGGCGGGTGACCATCGGATCGTGATCAGCGGCGTCGGCTCGCTCGGAAATGCCTGCCCCTTCCCCAACGCCACCGAAGCCAGTAGTTGTACAGAAGATACGCCAGCCCCGCGAAGAAGTTGATGAACACAACCACCAGCCACGCTGTGCCGAGACCTTCCTCCCAGCCCAGGAACACCTCTGCGTAACCCCAGATCACGGCGCTGATCATCACCACGCCACCGGTGACAGCTGCTGACCAGTTGAGCCTGTGTTCCAACCGCTGAAAATGCATTTTGTCCTCCCAGGACAAAGCCTCCCACTGGGTGGCCCCTCCTATGGAGGCCTGGTCCTTGTACTGGTGGCCGTACCTGACGTCTGAATCGTCCACTTCAGGCGCTTCGGTGGTCATCAATCTGTAGACCCGGCGCTCAACCCTTACCTGGTAAAAAGCGATGGCAAGGTAGGTGAACAATCCGATGATAGCGATCAGCTGTGCGGGAGCTGCAAGGTCAATGATATCCACGTTTTCGCCCTCCCCCCGTGCCCGGATCCACCGCCGACCGCGGGGATCCTGGCTCAAGATTGTGCTCTGTATGCCGGCACCGGTCATGCAGCACACCCGTACTACCTCAGGCAGTACCAGGGAAACGTAGACCGGGGGTCCGTAGGGCGCGCTGCGTTGTCAACCTCTGGTACTCCCCGAGCAGCGGCAAGGCGTTACCGGTGAGGTGCCCACGCCGTTCATCCCAGGCCGGTTCGGGTTGTCCGTGGTAGTTGTCCCGACTTCAGGCTGCAGCTAGGTGACCCTTGTGCTGCAGTTACTCCACGTAGTAGTCGAAGTTCGCGTCGATCAGATCGGGGCTCAATCCGAAGCAGCACTCAGACCACCCTACAAAATCCAACGGGGTGGGCACCTGGGCTGTCTCCCATGCCTCCGGGTCCGTTGCGACCGGTGCGCGCACCGCCTCGATGAGGCTGGGTCGGATC
>PWUB01000046.1 GCA_003563755.1 Clostridia bacterium | reverse complement strand
GCCGCCTTCTACCTGGCAGACAGCCATACCGACACCTACACCGCCGTCAAGCGTCAACTGCTGAAGGTAATGAACACCCTCAAGGACGAGGGTAACACGGTGATGATCCGCCCCGAAGTCGCCGGGAAACAGTCCCAGTTCGGCACCATTGAAGAACTGCTGCAGCTCAGCGCCGAGATGGATGGAGTTGCCCCCTGCATCGACTTCTCCCACTGGCACGCCCGGACCGGGCAGGCCAACTCATATCCGGAGTTCCTCGAAGTGCTCGACCTGGTTGAGGCAAAGATGGGCAGGCAGGCGCTGGACGACCTGCACATTCACGTCTCGGGCATCGCCTACGGCCTGAAGGGAGAGATCAAGCACCTGATGCTCCAGGATTCCGACTTCCGGTATGAGGAGCTACTGAAAGCGCTAAGAGACCGGAGGGCAAAGGGCGTCGTCATCTGCGAGAGCAACCCCTACATAGAGCAGGATGCCCTCCTCCTCCAGCAGACCTACCGCGAACTGTCCTAGCCGCGACAAGTGGGCAAGCTGCATGCCGGCCTCGGCCAGTAGTGGGCTTACGGCCGACCGGACACGGCCCGTCGCACATCGGCCCCGCTAGATCAGATAGGGCCGCCAGCTTTGGAAGGGCCAGGCCACGCCATCAACGATGTTCCAGACGAAGGCGGTATCCCTCTCGTCGAAGCCCTGGACCGTCGTGATGTCCCATGGGGAGTCAAGTCCCTCGGTGGCAGTATCGGTGAACGTCATGATATCCGTCAACTCCACCGTGGTCTTGCCAGTTCCGCCGTGGCTTTCCTCCATCTCCGAGTTCTCCACGTCCCAGAACGAGTTGCTGACGGTGCCCTCGTTCTGTCCCACCAGTCCCCCAACTGGCGCACCATTCAGGTATTGCCCGATGCCCATCACCCGGCCGACGGAATACGACTCGTCAACACTGCCCGAGTTGAGCCCTACCAGGCCACCGATCACATTGTAGCCGGTCACGCTGGAAAGGGAGCACGAGTTGGTCACAGTGCCGTCGTTCCATCCCACCAGGCCGCCGACGTAGAGGTTACCTGTGCCCGTCGCGCTGCCGTTGGAATAGGAGCGCCCGACGCTGCCGATGTTGATCCCGGTGAGTCCTCCCACATACTGGCTACCGGTCACGCTGCCTGTGGCACCGCAATCGAGTACCATCCCCTCGTTGCTCCCCACCAGGCCTCCCACCGCTTCATGGCCGCTGACCCCCATATGGCTCAGGTCAACATCCGTAACAACGCCTCCCACACCGACGTAGCCGAACAGCCCAACATAGACCTCATCAGGACGGTTGATGAACACGCCGCTGATGAAGTACCCCTGACCGTCGAAGGTCCCGGTGAACTGCTCTTCATGGTTCCCGATCGGCTGCCAGCCCCTGCCTCCGTCTGCTCCCGTGCCCGCCAGTTCGGCGTAGCCCGCAGTCCCCGAATGGAGATAGTTGGCCAGCCGGTAATTGCCGCTCAGATTGTCCCTGACACCATGCAGGTCATACCAGGTCGCCACCATGATGTACTCGACCACCGGTGTCTCCTCGTCTTCGAAACTGGCGGTGATCGTGTAGTCGCCGCTCATCGTGATGGTGGTGGAGGCGGCATCGATGTCGGCCACGGTGGCCACGTCGCCGCTCCAGGCGACGAACTCATATCCGTCGGCCGCCATCGCAACCAGGTCGACCACCGTCCCTGCTTCATAGATGAACATGCCCTCTCCGGGTACGGTGACCTCACCTCCTCCGATGCTGCTGATGGTGAGGGTGTACTCGACCGCCGGCGTCTCTTCCGCCTTGAACTCGGCGGTGATCGTGTAGTCGCCGTTCATCGTGATGGTGGGGGAGGCCGAGTCGACGTCCTCCACGGTGGCCACGTTCCCGCTCCAGGCGACGAACTCATATCCGGCGGCCGCCATAGCCACCAGATCGACCACCTCTCCCTCATCGTAGGTGAAAGTCGCCTCGCCGGGGGCCGTCACCGACCCGCCCTCGGTGCTGGAGACGGTCAGTTCGTAGGTAGGCTCCTCCGCAGGAGTGAGCCTCGGGATAACCACGACTACCACCACGATGGCGATTACGATACAGGACGCTACGATTATTCCTGCCGCTGTCTTGTTCATCGGACTCTCCTTTCGCGATCGATGCCGTCGCTCCATCCCGGATATCCCCCGCCATCTATCGCATGAACCTATCATAGACACACCCCCCCAAACTGTCAACACCCCTCTGCCATTCGGGGGGGCCGATAACATGGGGATCACAGAACAATCCCGTGGGAGGGAACACCCGCCCGGTCCAACACCGCCCCACCCACCATACCCAACCACAACCACCGGACTCAAGAAACTCCAGCCAGCGCCCTCTGCCCCTCCCTCACCCTCAAAATTCACAGGCCGGGGAAAGTCATGATATACTTTCACCACAAGTCGTGTGTGCTGCAGGCATCCGGTGAAAGAGTGGAAAGAGGGGCCTGATGCCCCGCACCTGGGAAGAGACGGCAGTTGCCCTCCTACCCGGGCAGAGAAAGTTTTGCCCGCTACCGCGAACCTATCGCCGCTCCCGGTATATACAGATGAATATGAAAGCCGTGGTCGTCCTGTCCTCAGGCTACCACGGGAAGGAAGAGTGAAAACTTGGTGACCAATTCGAATGCTTTTGAGATGAACTTCGCAGGAAGAAGGCTGAGCCTGCAAACGAACAAACTGGCCCAACAGGCCAACGGATCGGTAACGATCCGCTACGGAGACACGGTGATGCTGGCCACGGTGTGTCTGGGGACGGAGCCCCGGCCCGGGATCAACTTCCTGCCGCTCACAATCGACTACGAGGAGAGGCTCTACGCCGCCGGCAAGATACCGGGTAGCTTCTTCAGGAGGGAGGGCCGGCCCACGGAGGACGCCATACTCACCGCACGCCTCACCGACAGGCCCATACGACCTCTGCTCCCCAAAAACTGGCGCAACGAGGTGCAGATCATAGTGACCGTGCTCTCGGTGGACCATGAGTGTCCGCCCGATATCCTCTCCGTGATCGGCTCCTCCGCCGCCCTGCACATATCAGAAATGCCCTACAACGGTCCGGTCGGCGCGAGCCACGTGGGCTACATCGACGGCGAGTACGTCGTCAACCCCACCCTCGCCCAGCTCGAGCATAGCCTCTTCGATGTGACCGTGGTCAGCACAAGCAAGGCCGTCATCATGATCGAAACGGAGGCCGAAGAGGCGGCCGAGGACCTGATTCTGCAGGCGATCAAGATCGGTCACGAAGCAAACCAGGATGTCATCGCGCTGCAGGAAAGGCTGCGGCAGGAACACGGCAAGTCCAGGTGGCCCATCCCCGAAGCGGAGACCGATCCGCAGCTTGCCGACATCGTGTCGCGCTTCGCCGCGGAGAAACTCCCAGATGCTCTGCTCCACCTCGGAGGATCCGAGCGCGAGCGGGCGCTCGACGAACTCCAGAAGGAACTACTGGAAAGCACCGGTGATGCCTACGCCCGCGGTGATGTCGTATCCCTCTTCGACGGCAAGGTCAAGGAGTTCATCAGGGCCAACCTGCTCAAGGGGAAGAGGGTGGACGGACGCAGCCCCAACGAGGTCCGACCCATAACCGGCGAGGTCGGACTCCTGCCGCGCACGCACGGCTCCGCCCTGTTCACCCGCGGTCAGACCCAGGTCCTGTCCATCGCCACACTCGGCTCAAAGAGACAGGAACAGATGCTCGACGGGCTCGGGGTGGAGGAAACCAAGCGTTTCATGCACCACTACAATTTCCCGCCCTACTCGACCGGCGAGACCAAGCGCGTGGGGACGCCGGGAAGGCGCGAGATAGGACACGGGGCGCTGGCCAGCAAGGCCCTGCTGCCCGTGCTGCCCGATGACGATGACTTTCCCTATACCATCCGCCTGGTGTCCGAGGTCCTCAGCTCCAACGGGAGCTCATCGATGGCCAGCGTCTGCTCCAGCAGCCTGTCGCTCATGGACGCCGGCATACCGGTCAAGGCGGCGGTGGGCGGCGTAGCTATGGGGCTTGTCACCGGAGGAAGCGGCGAATACGTGGTACTGACGGATATCGCCGGACTGGAAGACGCCTACGGGGACATGGACTTCAAGGTGGCCGGCACCGCTAAGGGAGTCACGGCCATCCAGATGGATACCAAGCTCGAGGGCATAAGCCTGGAGATCGTCGAGAAGACGCTAAACCAGGCCCATGACGGGCGCATTTTCATACTGGGCGAGATGGAGCACACCATCAGCTCCAGCCGTCCCGAAGTAAGCCGCTACGCCCCCAGGATGTACAAGATGAAGATCAGCACCGACAAGATCGGTGCGGTCATCGGCAGCGGCGGCAAGACTATCAGGTCCATCATAGACCAGACCAAGACCACCGTCGACGTAGATGATGACGGCACGGTAGTCATCGGCGCGCTGGACGCAGCAGCGGCCAAGAAGGCGATAGACATCATCACCAGGCTGACCAAAGACGTCGAGGTGGGCGAGGTCTACACAGGCAAAGTGTCCCGCATACTCAGCTTCGGCGCGATGGTTGAGATACTGCCCGGCAAAGAGGGCATGGTGCACATAAGCGAACTCTCCGACCAGAGGATACCCACGGTCGAGGACGCCGTCAAACTGGGCGAGGAGATAGAGGTCAAGGTGATCGCCGTCGACAGCATGGGCCGGATCAACCTCTCCCGGCGGGCCATGACTGACAAGACCCCGCGACAGGACGGGCCGCCTCAGAATCGTCCGCAGGACAGGCGTCCGCCGCCTCGCAAGTTCAGCGACAACCGTCCCGGCCCGCGACAGGACCGGCCGCCTCAGAATCGTCCGCAGGACAGGCGCCGGCCGGGCGAGTCGGGCGACAACAGGCCCGCCCCTCGCCAGGACGACCGCCGCCCCTTCCACAGGTCGACTTAGAGACTCCGGATAGCTCCGCCATTCTGAGGGAGCCCCGTCTTATCCCGAAGAGGCCCCCCCCCCACGTCGTTGCGAGGAGTCCCGACTTGTCGGGACGACGAAGCAATCCGGCTGTCTGCCCTCCACTACGCTGCCGTACACCGGTGATCTGGGGGCGGAGCCCCAATGCATTCCCGCTT
>PWUB01000083.1 GCA_003563755.1 Clostridia bacterium | reverse complement strand
GAACAGACAAAGGATGTCCTCGACCGGAGTTCGAAGACCGTCAATGAACTGGAGCAAAAGCTGGAGCAGGCGGAGCAGAAGCTGGCCGAGATCGAGAAGAAGCTGGAGCAGGCTACTCACGACTTCTAGATCCACATCGGCGACTCAAACCAACAACACGACCCTTGATCTCCGGTTACATCCGTACGGGCCACCGGCTGCGTCAGCTGCTACCGGTGATGTGGCTCGTGCTGGGGGCTGGTGGCCCGCACCGTATGGCAGCGAGTGTCCGGGGGGAGGGGTTAGGGTGCATGCGTGTGAGGCCGAGCAGTTGTTGCCCTTTACCGCCCGCGCTCCGGGGTCTACCCAGCATCCGCTGATGAGGGAAAACACCCCATCCCCGCCTGTCCCCTGACGGACGAACCCCGACTCCGACTGTCTCTACCCCGTGTTTGAGGCCGCGGTGGAAACGGGGATCTGTCCAGCTTCAGGCCGTTGTGGATGAAGGTGCCGGGTACGGACATGGGTGCGACCGGGTATACTACGGACCCAACGGGCGGGCTGCTATGATTGACAGCCCTATCTGCTTCTGGTACAGTCAGGATCGAAGTATGACGGATCCTTTAAATCGATCCGGTGAGATCGATAAGGAGGTGGTGCGAAGATTTGGAGTCAGCTGCCGTCACATGCACATCACGAAAACTCGCTCCCCGCGAGTCCCTTCTCCCCAAAGGAACCAAGTGTTTTCCCTTTCGAAGATCACAACAGCTGGACCGTCCTGTCTTTGTGCGTTCCTCCCGGGGGTCCTCAGGCGTCCGATCGCAGGTGAACTGTGGATAAAGGGAAAGGAGCGCGAGCGTGATGGGTGGCAACGAAGACCTCAGAATCAAGGCACAGATAATGGACGAGGCCGGTATGAAGCGGTCACTGGTGAGAATCGCCCACGAGATCATCGAGAAGAACAAGGGAGTTGAGAACATGGTGCTGATGGGCATCAGGCGGCGGGGAGTCCCCCTCGCCAGGCGCCTCGGATCTTATATTAAGGAGTTCGAGGGCACCATCGTTCCCGAGGGATCCCTGGACATCACTCTCTATCGGGATGACCTGACTCTCCGGCACGATACACCGATGGTTCACAGGACAGAAGTGCCGAACGACATCACCGGTAAGACGGTGGTGCTCGTCGACGACGTCCTGTTCACGGGCAGGACCATCCGGGCGGCGATGGATGCCCTCATGGATCTCGGCAGACCCGCCTCGATCCAGCTCGCCGTCCTGGTGGACCGGGGGCACCGCGAGCTTCCGATTCGACCGGATTACGTGGGCAAGAATGTGCCGACGTCGCGGCAGGAAGTGGTGGAGGTCAAGGTGACCGAGTACGATGACGCCGAAGAGGTGGTCATCATGGAGAAGACGGGGGGAGATGAGTGAGATGCCCGAGCTTAACCGGAAGCACATCCTCGGGATCGAGCCGATGACCAGCGACGAGATCGAGCTGATCCTGGACACCGCTGATTCCATGCGGGATATCATAGACCGCCCCATCAAGCAGGTGCCCACCCTCAGGGGACGCACCGTTCTGAGCCTCTTCTACGAGGCGAGTACCAGGACCAAGGGCTCCTTTGACCTGGCCTGCAAGTACCTCAGTGCCGGTGCAGTGAGCATCAGCAAGGCCTCCAGCAGCCTGGTCAAGGGCGAGTCCCTCCGGGATACGGTACGCAACATAGAGGTGATGGGTCCCGAAGCCGTGATCATGCGGCATCCCTCAGGTGGAGCGCCCCACTACCTTGCAAAGAACATCGACTCGAGTGTCATCAATGCCGGTGACGGGTACCATGAGCATCCCACGCAGGCCTTGCTGGACCTGCAGACGATCCGAAAAAAGAAGGGAAGCATTGACGGGCTCCGCGTGGCCATTATCGGTGATGTCTTCCACAGTCGCGTGGCTCGCTCCAATATCTGGGCGCTGGGCAAGATGGGAGCCGATGTCGTTGTGTGCGGCCCGACCACCCTGATGCCGCCCTGCGTCGAGGAAATGGGGTGCGAGGTCATCGGGGACGTGGACAAGGCCGTGGAGGAGGCCGACGTCGTATACGTACTCCGAATTCAGATGGAGCGGCAGGAACAGAGCTTTTTCCCCAGCGTGCGCGAGTATACCAGGCTGTTCGGCATCAACGCTCGGCGGCTGGCCCTGGCCAGGCCCGATGCCCTGCTCATGCACCCGGGTCCCATGAACCGCGGGGTGGAGATAACCAGCGATGTTGCCGACGGCCCCAACTCAGTGATACTGGAGCAGGTACCCAACGGGGTTGCAGTTCGTATGGCCCTTCTGTATCTCTTGCTCGGAGGAGGTAACTGATGATGCAACGGGTGCTCATCAAGAATGGACACATCATTGACCCCGAAGGAGGCAGGGACGGCGTCGGAGATGTTCTCCTGGAAAAGGGTGTTGTCGGCGCCATCAGCGATAACCTGTCGGTCGAGGGGGCAGAGATCATCGACGCCCAGGGCTGCAAAGTTGTTCCGGGGTTCATCGATCTGCATACTCACCTGCGCGAGCCAGGTTTAGAGTACAAGGAAGACATCGCCAGCGGTACCCGGGCCGCCGCTCTCGGAGGTTTCACCTCACTGGTGGCCATGGCGAACACCGATCCTGCGCCGGACGATGAGACGGGAATCCGCTACGTGATGGATGCGGCCGCCAGACGGGGAGCTGTGCGGGTGTATCCTGCCGGTGCCGTCACCAGGGGACTCGAGGGAGGTAAGCTGGCGGAGATGGGTGCCATGGTGGAGGCTGGTGCGGTCGTGTTCTCAGATGATGGACTGCCCATCAAGTCGGGCCGCATAATGCAGCTGGCCCTGCAGTACTCGAGTATGTTCGATGTCCCGATCTCCGTTCACGAGGAGGATCCGTCTCTCGTGGGAGATGGAGTCGTGAACCTGGGTCGAATGTCGACGGTCATGGGCCTGCCGGGCATTTCCAGCGCCGCAGAGAGCATCATGATCGCCAGGGATCTCGAGCTGCTGAGGTGTTTCGGCGGTCACCTGCACATAGCCCATGTCAGCGCCACCCAGTCCGTGAATCTCATACGCCGGGCCAAGGACGAGGGCCTGGATGTGACCTGCGAGGTAACCCCGCATCATCTGACCCTGACCGAGGACCTGGTCAGAGAGACCGAGTACGATACCAACACGAAGGTGAATCCACCCCTGCGCACCGAGAGAGATCGACAGGTACTGGTTGAGGCATTGAAGGATGGCGTCATTGACGTCATCGCCACCGACCATGCTCCTCACAGTTTCGATGATAAGGACAGGGAATATAGCTTCGCCGATTTTGGGATCTCGGGTCTTGAGACCGCGTTCTCGCTGCTGCACGACCGATTGGTGTTGAAGGGCGAGCTGTCCCTCAACCGCCTCATCGAGGCCCTGACCTCAGCACCCGCATCCATCTTTGCTCTGCAGGGAGGCAGCCTCAGGGAGGGATCACCGGGTGACGTGGTCATCCTCAAGACCGACGAGGAATGGGCGGTCAACCCCCGGGAGTTTGCATCAAAGGGCCGCAACACACCCCTGGTGGGGTGGAGCCTGACGGGTCGCGTGGACACCGTCATCGTGGGCGGCAAACCCGTGGTCCGTGGCGGGGTACTGACATGTTAAGGGACCAGGGGCCGTCGGACCGGTGCCTGTTTCGGGCCACCGTCGTCGAGAACACACCCGATGGCGAGATGAACCGCCTGATCATATCTCCTGATGGGAACATCAGACCCGTTCCTGGTCAGTTCATTCACCTGCTCATCCCCGGTGGCGACTCAACGGATCCCCTGCTCAGGCGACCTTTCAGCGTGGGCGACTGGGATGCTGACACCGGGCAGATCCACCTGTTCGTCCTCCCGGTAGGCAGAGTATCGGAGCAGCTGGTGCGCACGGTACCGGGGGACAGGCTGGACTGCCTCGGTCCCCTCGGCACCGGGTTTTCGATCGAGGATGCCGGTGACGGGCAGCCCATCGTCATCGCAGGCGGCACCGGGGCCGCCCCCCTGGTGTTCCTGGCTAAGCGCCTGGGGGAGACCGGATGCCCCCCGGTGGTGTTTGTGGGTGCAGCCCGGGAGGCGAGGCTGTTCGGGATAGAAGATTTTGAGTCCTCCGCCATTTCCACCCGGATCACGACGGAGGATGGCTCGGTAGGACGGCAGGGCCTCATCATCGATGAGGTCAGGCGACACCTACAGGAGGGCGGGGATGTGTCCGCAGCATACTGCTGCGGTCCCAGGCCCATGCTGTCAGCCCTGGCAGGCCTTTTCCTGCCCCGGGGCATCAGCTCCTTCGGATCTTTCGAAGAGCGCATGGCCTGCGGTGTCGGAGCGTGCCTGGGCTGCTCTCTGCGCAAGAAGTCATCGGACGACGCCCCGAGATACGCCAGGGTGTGCGACGACGGACCCGTCTTTGACCTGGAGGAGGTGCACTTCGAGTGAGCACCGATCTGAGTGTTCAACTGGGACCGCTGCGGCTGAAGAACCCGCTGGTGGCAGCCTCCGGAACCTTCGGTTACGGGCTCGACTACGGCGGGATCCTGTCCCCGGAGGTATTCGGTGCGGTGACGTTGAAGGGCACGGCGCCGGAGCGATGGCCGGGGAATCCCCCTCCCCGGATAGCCGAGACTCCCAGCGGAATGCTCAATGCCATCGGCCTTGAGAATCCCGGAATCCAGCAAGTGCTGGACGATCACCTGCCCCGGCTGGTAGGGATGGATGTCGCTGTGATCTTGAACGTGGTGGGGCGGACCGTGCAGGAATACGTCGAGGTGGCCCAACGCGCCGCAGGGGCTCCGCGAATCGACGCCCTCGAAGTGAACATCAGCTGTCCCAACGTGAAGGCTGGAGGAATGAGCTTCGGTACCTCGCCAGAATCAGCTTCTGAACTGGTCCGGGCGGTGCGGGAAACCACGGAGAAGCCCCTTGTCGTCAAGCTCACACCCAACGTAGCGGATATTGCTGAAATAGCTCTCGCGGTCCAGGAGGCCGGGGCCGATGTGATCAGCCTCATAAACACCCTGACCGGTATGGTGATCGATGTTGAGGCCGAACGGCCCGTTCTTGCCAATGTGTTCGGCGGCCTGTCAGGGCCCGCCATCCGGCCGGTGGCCCTCAGATGCGT
>PWUB01000186.1 GCA_003563755.1 Clostridia bacterium | reverse complement strand
CAGCACGAGGGCTAAGACTCCTCCCCAGAAAACCCATGCCATTCTCCATCCCATAGCTGCAATCAGGACAAGGTTCACGTGGGGCAGAACTGCTGAACTCAGAGCACCGCCCACCGCAAGTACACTGAGGGCTCTGCCGCGCTTACTGATGAACCACTGGGGGACCATACTGTTGGGAATGAGGGTTAGAGAGCCCTGTCCGAAGGTGCGGATCATCATGAATCCGAAAAAGAGGGCAGTAGGAACGGTCACACTGCTCATGAAGAAAAGGGCGCCAGAAAAGGCGAGGGCAATGAAGGTCAGCATGGGGCGGTATCCCTTATTGTCTACCAGCCGTCCGATCACGGTCATCAAGAGCCCCGCGGTCAGAGTCCCCGCCGAATACATGCCCGATACCAGGGAACGGCTCCATCCGAATTCGGCGATCAGCGGATCAATGAAGGTCGATACGGAATACGTCTGCCCCGGGCCCGAGAGGAACACGGCCAAGGCACCGAGGGCTACCATGACCCAGCCGTAGTAGATTCCCCGCAGGGGATACTTACCCCTTTCCCCTACCGCCGTCTCCTCCCCCGTGTCACCCTGACAGTTCATGCGCCCCTCCGGTTTCCATGGTCCGCGGATCCCACGACAATACTCAACCATTGAACCATTCATGCAAGGAGCCGGTCAAGGTAAGGCGCTCAGGGTTAAGGGGAGATATCACCCTGGTGGGCAAGCCCTGTCAAGGCTTTATCCGGGCATGCGAAGACATAAAGTGGGCCGGTCCCGATGTTTCTCATCACATCATCGTCAAGCACCATCTCCCGGCACCCCCTACGCGGAGCGGGGCCCGTGCCCGCGGCGTTCAGGCCGGCAGGCGGGTCGCCGAGCGAGTCCGGGTTATGATCACAGCGGGCCACCACGGCCCCGATAATCGCCAGGAGGGCAGCTGCTATGATCAGGACACGGTGTACGCGGTCGTCTCGCCTCATCCCCGATCCCCCCTTGCATCTTATATTGACAGCACCTGCCCCTCCGCAGCCAGGCCGAAACCACGCCTCAAGACGGCGCTGCGGGTACGTTCATCGTCCAACAGGGGGTTCGTGTGGTTGAAGTGGGTGAACAATATCTCCGCGGTCCCGACCTGCAGGGTGCCGATCTCGAAGCTGCGCAGGGTTTCGGATACCGGCGGATGGGGAACCTCGTGCAGCCTGCGGCCGGAGTGCATTAGTTCATCTTCAGAGAAGAAAGTGCCGTCAATGAGGGCGTATGACGCCCGCCTGATGAGGCCGTTGAACGTCTCCTCGAAACCCTCCCAGGCGTCAAGGTCGGGCATGTAAAGCAGGCCGGCCCGGTCCCCCTCAACCAGGTAACCCACCGTGTCCGAGCGCTCATCTCGATGGGGAACACAAAATGCGGTGACTCTCACTCCTGCCTCCAGCGTGAACGGCTCCCCCGGGGTCAGGATCTGCAGTTCGATGTTTCCACCGTCGATGAGATCCCTCCAGGGTGAATGCTCGGACAGAAACGAGGCCATCGACGGTGTGCAGTAGACGGGTACGTTGCGGCCCGACATCACCTCCTTGCCCAGGTACATCAACCCCGCGTAGTGACCAATATGGGCGTGGGTCAGCAGGATTCCGTCGGGCTCCGATGGCGTGACACCAGACGCTGCGGCGAGGAGGTCCAGTTGCTCGGGCATGCGCGGGGTGGCATCCAGGAGGAAGATTCGCTTCTCCGGCGTTACCAGCGCCAGCGAGCTGGGATACCTCCCTGCCATCCGATCCGCACGTGCCCGCCTGCAGCGGCTGCACCCGCATCCCATGTGGGGCACCCCGCCATCCTGGGCAGTACCGAGGATGTAAGCGAGCATCTTCATCTGTACCCCCCTCCTCTCTACTCTACGGCCTTGTCTAATTCTACAGTGGCGACATTTCTCCTGTGTGGGAAGGGTTTGAGGAGCGAGGGCGAATTAGGTAAGAATAAGGGGAAGGCCTTGCCGCGGTGCTGGGGATCCACCGGGCGGGCTCCGGAGATCGTGAATGTGAGTTCTTGCCGCCGCCGACGGGCCCCCTAGAACCAATGGCAGCCGGCCGTCCGGTCACCGGTCCGTACACCCGATATGGGATGCGAGGGAGAGATATATATGAAAGGCTCAGAGATTCTGGTCAGGATGCTACAGGCCCACGACGTTGAATGCGTCTTCGGACTGCCCGGCGACACCAGCATGTCCTTCTATGACGCTCTGAAGAGTTCATCCATCAGACACATCATGGCCCGCGACGAGCGTTCGGCGGGCTACATGGCTGACGCTTACGCACGCCTCTCAGGGAAGCCGGGGGTCACTGAGGCGCCCAGCGGAGGTGGAGCCACATACCTCTTCGCTGCCGCATCAGAGGCAGATGGTTCGTCCATTCCCCTGGTGGCTCTGACGAGCGACGTTCCGCTCAGCAGTGACAACCGCTATGCCCTGACCGCCATGGATCAGGTCGGTACATACAAGACTGCTACCCGCTTCAGCACCCGAATCACCCGCCCCGAGTTCATCCCCCACTCCGTCCGTTATGCCTTCCGCGCTGCCACATCCGGCAGGATGGGTGCCGCTCATCTCAGCCTGCCGGAGGATGTTCTCTCCGATGAGGCTGAATCCGCCGATGACATCCATCCCGCTCCCGAGTGCAGCACGTACCCGGCGTGGCGGATCCGTGGCGATGCCGGGGCGATCGAGAAGGCGGCTGAGCTGCTGAGGAACGCAGAACGCCCCGTGATCCTGTGCGGGGGTGGGACGCTGCTGTCGGGTGCCCAGCAGCCGCTGGCCGAGCTTGCCGAGCTCATCGGCGCGGGTGTGGTGACCACCATTGACGGAAAGGGCAGCATCGCAGAGGTTCACCCCAACGCCCTGGGAGTGGTAGGAGCCAACGGTGCTAAGGCCTCCAGCAACGGGGCCATCATGCAGAGTGATGTGGTGCTGGCTGTCGGCAGCCGACTTGACTCCACGAGCACGTGGGGTGGTGAGCTGTTCGCCCACGGGCCGGCCCTGATACACGTCGATGTGGATCCCCTTCAGCTGGGCAACAACAGGCCCACCGACGTTACCATCCAGGCCGATGCCCGGCTGGCCCTGGTGGATCTGTGCCTCTGCCTCGAGGATACGCGCACAGCGACGGAGTCCGGCGAATGGGTGGCATCCTTTCGGAAACGCGTAGAGGTGGAGATCAAAGAAGCAGCGGCAGCCAGCTCCGACACACCCGGTATCATGCACCCCTGCGAGATTGTGAAAACCATGACGGAAGTGCTCCCGGACGACGCGGTCATTATCGCGGACGCGGGGACACCCACTCCGTATCTCATGGCCTACTACCCCACTCGCCGGGCCGGCAAGTGGGTGTACGCCTCGCGGACCCACGGCTCCCTGGGCTACGCTGTGCCGGCGGCGCTGGGGGCACGGGAGGCCCGGCCCGACTCCCCCATCATAGCAGTGACCGGAGACGGCAGCCTCGGCATGTCCATGGGCGAACTGGAGGCGATGGCCCGTCAGGGCAACAGGATCATCGTCATGCACCTGCGCAACGACACCTTCGGCTGGATCAAGATGCTTCAGAAGCTCTACTACCAGGAGCGCTACTTCTCCGTGGACTTTGACGAATCCACCGACTACGTGGGGGCCGCCCGATCAATGGGAGCCAGTGCGACCCTGGCGAGGAGCGCCGACCACCTGCGACGCGCACTGGACGAGGGCTTGCAGAGCGGTATATCGTTCATCGAGATGCCCGTCGCCCCCGAGACAGAACTCACCCCACCGGTGGCCTCGTGGCTGAGGGATGAACGCCTCTCGGATGACGAGCGCAGGCGGACGAGCTACTGAATCAGGTAGGCGGCGGGACCACCCCCGCCGCCCCGTCACATCACCGGGCATGCGGAGTTCGAACTCGGCGGTTCACACCCGCTGAAATGATCAGACAGAACACTTCAGTGCGCACTGTTGATACTTCGCTCTCTGAGACACAACCCAGTATGCCGCGCCCGGTGTTTCACCGAAGCCATCGACTCGGCAGCTCCTCCTGGTGCGAGGGCGTTCACCGTGGTGATGATGATGACTTGTGCAGGCATATCAGGGAGAAAGATGGGGTGAAGCCGAAGGTGCTACTGCCGAGGGACACAGAGGAAACTGAGACCATCGACACTTTTCGCCCCGTCAAGATAGTCGGCGTGGGACCTGTGGGCTGTCGCGTCCTGCGAGATCGATGCAAACCCTATCGAATGCTCCGAGATGATTGCATTGCGTCTTCGTGAGCGTGATCAGGCTGCAGGATGACGGGCAACTGAGTCGGGTCACTGTGGGCCTGGCTGAACTCGTCACCGCCCGATCGCTCATCAACACATTCCTCTTGCTGAACTCATACCTCTCTTACAGGGAGCGGGGACCATCGCCGTGGGATTCGGCTATGCGAGTAAAGCGGACGGGGCCGCCGCCGCTACGGACGAAGCACTGTCGTGTCGCTTCTTTCCACGCGGTCTGACCGAGGCGAACCGGGTCATCATCAACATCACTCGGGCAAGAACACTAAGGACCGGCCAGGGTTCCAGGAGCTAGTGCGCGACATTAGGCAGGGCAACATCGACGTAGTGATCGTCTATAAGCTCGACAGGCTGAGCCGGAACGTCGGGAATATTTACGACTTCATCGACCTCACTCAGGAGCACGGAGTGGATCTGGTCTCTCTCACTGAGAACCTCGATACTACCTCCCCCACGGGCAGGGCTATGCTCGGAGTCATGGCAGTGTTTTCGCAGTTGACCCGTGAAACGACAGCTGAGAACGTCAAGGCTGGGCTGGAACAGCGGGCGAAAGAGGGGAAATGCCCCACTGCTCCAGCTCCCTTCGGGTATGACTATGACAAGACCCGAAAGCGCCCGGTGATAAACCCGAAGGAACCGGAAGTGGTACAGGACATCTTCCGGTACTATGAGAACGAGTCCCTGGGCATCGGGAGAATCGCCAGAAGGCTCAATGCCCAGGGGCTCAGGACCAAGAGTGGGAGGGAATTTGGCCATAATAGCGTCTGGTGGATTCTGAGCAACCCGGTGTACAAGGGCGTCATCCGCTGCAATGGTGCTTTCGAGGTGGATGGTGAGCACGAGGCTATTATTGATGAAGAGTTGTT
>PWUB01000145.1 GCA_003563755.1 Clostridia bacterium | reverse complement strand
GCTCGCCCCTACGGTCCGGATCGGGCGGATCGGCCCTGAGGATCCGGGGGCGAACCGTGGCCATCTGCGGGCGGTGACGACGGCAGACGATGGTCGCCATGATGTTTCCTCCGAAGGCGGGTCGGGTCTGCAGGAGCATGCCCGATTCGTCTATGTCCAGCTCCGTGCAGTCGGCGGTGAGCCCCGTCTGTAAGCGTGCAGCGAGCCGAGGAGCCAGTGAACGGCCTCTCGCCGTGGCTCCAAACAGGATCACCGAGGGACGGTGCTCTTGTACCAGGGTCTTCAGCACGCTGGTACACGCCTCGTCGGAACCAGATTCAAGAACGGGGTCATCCGCGAGATACACCCGGTCAGCACCGCCCGAGACCAGGCGACCCACCAGGTCTTCGACATGCAGACCCGTGAGGACCGCCGATACCTCCTCGCCGGTAACCTCCGCCAGCTGCCGGGCCTCCGTCAGCAGCTCGTAGACGACCGGTGCGACCCTTGTGTCGCTCTGTTCGGCGAAGACCCATATCCCCCGGTAGCCCGAAAGATCGACGTCTTCGGGGGCTGCCCCCGTGATCTGCATGGCGTCCTCCGGACACTCGGGGACGCAGGCACCGCACAGGTTGCACGAATCTTGCACCCCGATCCTACCATCCACGAGGGTCAGGGCACCGAAAGGACAGACCGGCATGCAGATCCCGCATCCGGTGCATCTACCGCCATCTATGATCAGTTCACGCATATGTTGACCTCCTATACGAGACCGGCATCCCGCAGCCTGGCGATAACAGCCTCTGCCTGTTCCCTGGGTTCTCCCTCTATCATCTCCCCCTCCGCTGCCAGTTCGGGGCTGAAGACCTCGATGACCTCGGTTGGAGAGCCGTCCAGTCCCACCTCCGCAGTCGACATATCCAGGTCGTCCTGACCCCAGACGGTAACTTCAGTGCGCCTGGCGCGCATGATGCCGCGCATGTTGGGCAGGCGGGGCTGGTTAATATCCTTGACCACTGTCAGCAGGATCGGAAGCTCCGCCCGGATGACCTCAAAGCCGCCCTCGACCATCCTCTCGACGGTCACGTGGCCATCGGTCAGTTCCCGCACCTTCCGCACGTATGCCACGTGGGGAATGTCCAGGATCTCGGCCACCTCCGGGCCCACCTGTGCTGTGTCCCCGTCGATGGCCTGCTTGCCGCAAAATATCACCGCTGCATCCTCGATCATGTCGATGGCCGCCGCAAGAGTGCGGGAAGTGGCCAGGGTATCTGAACCACGAAAGGCGGGATCGGAAAGGAGGATGGCCTCATCAGCACCCATGGCCACGGCCTGCTTGAGGGCCTCCTCGGCCTGGGGAGGTCCCATCGACACCACCGTCACCACGCCCCCGTGGGCCTCCCTGAACTGCAGTGCCTCCTCGATGGCATACTCATCGAAGGGATTGATTATCGAGGGTATGCCTTCTCTCATCAGGGTCTTGGTCTCAGGATCAATGTTCACTTCGGTCGTCTCAGGAACCTGTTTGATGCATACGACGAAGCGCAAGGTCGATCACCCCTGTCTCGTTGCTCACTCTTCGAAGGGCCACCCGGGAAGCTCGCACCGCAGCGGCTTATCCTGCCTGTAACCGAGAGCGTACTGTGCCTGCAGCAGAGTCTGGATCTCGGCGCTTCCCTCGTATATGACTGCTCCCTTCGAGTTCCTCAGGTACCGTTCCACGGGATACTCGTTAGAATAGCCGTAGGCTCCGTGAATCTCGATAGCATCCGTCGCGGCCCGGTAGGCGGCGTCAGAGGCATACCATTTGGCGAGGGCGGTCTCCTTGGTGTTTCTGATTCCCTGGTTCTTGAGCCAGCCCGCCTTGTAGACCAGCAGCCTGGAGACCTCCATGTCCCGCGCCATGTGGGCGATCATCTGCTGCACGAGCTGGAACTGGCCTATGGGCTGTCCGAAGGCCTCCCTCTCGTTCGCATACCTGGTGCTGGCTTCCAGGCAGGCCCTGATGAGTCCCACCGAGCCGCCTGCCACCGTGAACCGACCGTTGTCTATGGAGGACATCGCGATCTTGAAGCCCTCCCCCTCCTCACCGACCAGGTTCTCAACGGGAACGGGGCAGTCATCGAGGGTGAATGATCCCGTGTCACCGGCGCGTATACCCATCTTGCCCTTGATCTTCTCAGAGGAGAATCCGGGCATCTCGCGCTCCACTATGAATGCGGACAGGCCTCTGTGACCCGCTGCCGGGTCGGTCTTGGCGATGACGAGGCAGATGTCGGCGGTATCAGCAAGGGAAATCCACATCTTCTCTCCGTTGAGGATATAGTGGTCTCCGTCCCGGCGCGCCGTCATCTCCATGTTGGCGGCATCGGAACCGCTGTTGGGTTCGGTCAGGCCGAAGCTGCCCAGGATTTCGCCGGTGGCCATGGGAACGAGGTACTTCTGCTTTTGTTCCTCGCTGGCCCACTGCAGAAGACCCTTCCCACACAGCCCGTTGTGAACAGAAATCGGTACGCGGAATGCGGTGTCAACCCTCTCGAGCTCTTCGCATGCCAGGGCGAGGCTGATATAGTCCATACCGCCTCCCCCGTATTTCTCGGGAAATGAGAGTCCCAGGATGCCCAGTTCAGCCATTTTCTCGAAGACCATAGGGTCAAAGGCCCCTGCCTCGTCCCACTCAGCGATGTGAGGCGCCAGTTCCTGTTCAGCGAATCTGTGCACCATGTCTTTCACCATGCGCTGTTCCTCGGTTAGACTGAAATCAATCATCCTTTTCCCTCCTCGTGGTAGCGGTCGGCGACCGCTTGGCTGTTATCCCTCACCTATTCTGTGATGTGCGGCCGAAACCCTGCCCCGAAACCACTGCACGAACAAGTCAACATCCGCCCATTGGGTAGCCCTGTCGCCGTCCCACTCACCTCGGCACGGACCGGGTCCCGGGACGGTGTTCTCCCCGGGGTCACAGAATCCGGCGGCCGAAGCCCCGGGGTGATGCCGAGTTGTCCCACACCTCCTCAGCATGAACGAGGTAGGCGGGTCGAAGCTTCCACCCATCCGGGTTCGGGCGGTGATATACGTCGTGCTGGGCATTGATGAATCGATGGTAAGTACCCGTTTCATGGATCTCGACCCTACCCCGAATTTCGAAAGATGTACCCGGCGGCTGAAAGTACACGAGAGCCACCCTGGGGTTACAGGAGACGTTCGCCCAGGTGTGCCTGCGTGCCATCTCCAGCGTACCCAGCAGGGAAGAGTCAATCCCTTCCTCGGCCCCCTCACCCCACATGTGCTCTACCAGGAGATCCAGTCCCCGTCCGCTGTATCCATCATCGAATCCACCCTCTATGTGGTCCATGTACGCTTCGAGCACTCCCTCGATCCTGTCCGCAGAGGGTATGAAGCCCACACCTTTCACCGCGCCGTTGGGTCCCGCGGGTCCGTCAGAGACCAGCACGGGACAGTGCCTGGTGAAGCTCAGAAGCATCTCGTGTCGCGGCACCTCCTCCCCTTCCCTCAGGCGCCGCACCATGACCGCACGCTCCCGATATGCCCAGGTGAAGAAGGGTTCTGCATCACGAAGGTTCATAGTTATCACCCCCAACGCTCACCTTCCCTTGGGGCGCCGTCTCTGTACTGCTCAGTCTCTCTTCCCCAGGGGACCGCGCAGATCCTCAGCCAGAGACCGTGCATTCCACCAGCCCATGGGTGGATCACACACTATCTCGAAAATGCAGCCCACCCTGTCCTCGGTATCCATGTAGGCCCAGCCGTAGCTCGGATCATCTCTCTCGTTGGTCTGCAGTGCCTCGATGCCGTTGGCGGACCACCGTTTCAGCTCATCCTCGAGCGGCGGAGGCGCTGCAAACCCGATGTGGTGAATTCCCTCCCCTCGTTCCTGCAGGAACTCGCGGTACAGACTCGGCCCCTCCACGGGTTGGACCAGCTCCAGTACCACGGCACCCGCCTGGACGTATCCGAACTTCAGGGTGTATGCCGCGGGTTCGCCGCGGATGCTGGCCCGTGATGCCGGGGTGTGCGTCGTCCTTATGGTGAAGGGTCCCAATCCGAACTGCGAGACCAGGGTCTGGGCCGTCTTCTGCACGTCGCGTACCACCACGCACACGTGGGTGATTCCGGAGAGCATGATACGGTCAGAAGGTATGACACTGACCTCATCTCCCATGTCTGTCTCACCCCCTCCCGCAGGGAAAACCCCTACCTCTCTCCTTATATACCCGCGGGCATCATCCTGCTGAAAGCTCCTCGAACAGCACGCACCTACAGACAGGGGCATCCGAAGAGACGGACAAGGGAGCGGTTCACCGATGCAGTTGTCCCGGAAACATCATCGGGTAGCGGTCTTGAACCTCTTCGGGCGCCTCACGAAAAGCACGACAGCGGCACCGAGCAGCGGCAGCACTGCCATACCCAGGAGCACCTCTGTGTAGCCGCCGAAGATGTCGTATCCCAGGCCGAAGGGAAGGGGGCCCAGGGCGGATGCGATCACCATTGCAGCGGTGGTGACACCCCGAATGCTCGCCAGGTAGCGCCTGCCGAAAAAGTGGGGCCATATCACGCCGCCGACGATGACCTGCAGAGCCATCCGTGTACCCTGTATCATACCGAGGATGACCGCTGTGAGCGTGGTGTTGGTGAACAGCAAAAAGAGGATGTTGATCGCCTGCAGCACGAGAGCTAGGGACAGGAGACGCTGAATCGGGAACCGATCAGAGGCCCATCCTGCGAGCGGTGTCAGGCACAATCGGGTCACTGCTGCCACGGTGAACACGGCCGCAGCGGCCTGCAGGGCCACCCCGTTGTTGGTCATAATGGACATGTGGTGGAACTGGGCGCCCGTACCCACCATGCTGGGAATGCAGGAGGCGATTAGAATGATCCAGAACGCGGAGGTCCTCACCACCTCCGCAGGTTCCCACGAATCCTCAGAGTCTTCAAAGGAGGTCTCCCCGCCGGATCCCCCCAATCGTGCCTTGATCCCGTCGGGTGCCAGCCCCATCTCCTCCGGCCTTTCCCGGGTCAAGATCCAGGCAAGGGGTGCCAGCACGAGGGCTAAGACTCCTCCCCAGAAAACCCATGCCATTCTCCATCCCATAGCTGCAATCAGGACAAGGTTCACGTGGGGCAGAACTGCTGAACTCAGAGCACCGCCCACCGCAAGT
>PWUB01000345.1 GCA_003563755.1 Clostridia bacterium | reverse complement strand
GCGGAGACAGCTCCTCCAGCATGCGCCTGATGACGTGTATGGGGTAGTTGAAGGGGCCCACGCTGCCATCCTCCCATGTGCTGAGTCTTCAGCTTCAATGATACTCTTGGACGATTGAGGGACTGAGTCCTGCAACAGGCAGTGTGCGCATTCGCTGCAAAGCTCCGGCCACCCGGGATATCATATGCTCCCGGAACTCTCATAGGCATCAAGGGTTGTCCCATCCGTTTAAGCGGTATATGATATGATTCAGTATGTACTTAAGTGCGGGAGGTGACACCATTGGATGAACGCGGCCTGGCCCGTCTCTGTCGTGCCCTCTCGGACCCCAGCCGTCTCAGGATTCTCACGCACCTTGGCCTGGACCTGTGTGTCGGCGCCCTTGCCGAGAAGACCCAGCTGTCCGACAGTGCCGTCTCACAACACCTGGGCCGGCTGAGGGATGTGGGCCTGGTGGTAGGGGAGAAACGCAGCTACTGGACCCACTACCGGGTGCGTACCGAGGTTCTTCGGGAACTGAGCGGCCTCCTGCTGGAGCTCGCCGATGCACTGGATGACGCGACTCCCGTCTGCCGGTGCGGCAAGGAAGGGATAGCCTGTCGCGGCGGTGGCAACTGTCCTATGATAAGGGAGTGATCAAGTACCATGCACGTGATCGAAGTGCAGGGGCTGAAGAAGCACTACGGGGAGGTTCGTGCGGTCGACGGTATAGACTTCTCCGTCGAAGACGGCGAGATGTTCGCTTTCCTCGGCCCCAACGGTGCCGGAAAGACGACCACCATCAACATACTGACGGGGCTGGCCCGCATGTCCGCGGGAGCTGTCCGGGTTCTGGGTCATTCATATCCCCAGCATTTGCGCCGTGCCCAGGGGGACATAGGAGTGGTTCCGGACGAGAGCAACCTGTATCCGGAGCTGAGCGGGCTCGAGAATCTACTCTTCTGCGGCTCTCTATATGCCATACCGGCTGTGCAGCGGCGCCGACGGGCGGAAGAGCTCCTCGAGGAGTTCGGCCTGGCCGAGGTCGCCCGACGTAGCTTCGGCGCCTACTCCAAGGGCATGAAACGGAAACTGACCATAGCTGCGGCCCTGATCCACCGACCGAGGGTACTCTTTCTAGATGAGCCGACGAGCGGCATAGACGTGGCCAGTGCTCGGCAGATTCGCCGCATGCTGCAGGAGCTGAACAGAGACGGTACCACCGTGTTCATGACCACCCACTACATAGAGGAGGCCGAGCGTCTCTGCCACAGAGTTGCCTTCATAGTTGACGGTAAGATAGTGCGCATGGATGCCCTCGAGCATCTCCTCGAAGAAGCAGGAAGGGACCGTTCGGTGGAGTTTTCGGTGGACGGCGATATCCATTCCGCTTGCCGTGTGATGAGGGAGAGGTTTCCCGAACACGAAACCTCTGCGGTCAACGACAGCCAGCTGATCATGAGGGGCGAGCGAATGGCGGACGTCGCACCCGCCATCAGGGCGCTCAGCGACGCCGGCCTGGCGGTCCAGGAAGCACGGGTGCTCCGGCCGAGCCTGGAGGATGTCTTCGTGCGGGTCACGGGCATCGAGGCCGAGGAGATGGTGACAGGACGGGGTGAGAGATGAACATGTGGATTCCCATCATGAGCATTCTACGTAAGGACATGCAGTCTTACTACCTGAAGCCGCCTAACATCAGCTGGGGCATCATATTCCCCGTGGCCTGGACCATGATGTTTTTCATACGCTCGGGTGGCCACGTGGAGATCAGAGAGCTACTTCCCGGAGTGATGGCCCTGTCCGTTCTGTTCGGCACCACATCCATGCTGGCGGTGACCATCACCTTCGAAAAACGGAGCAGGGCCTTCGAGCGCCTACTCCTGGCTCCTATCGGACTGCCGGAGCTGTTGGTGGCCAAGACATCCGGTGCCATCATCTTCGGGATCATCAACTCCCTGGTTCCGCTGATCCTCGGGCTGTTCCTGGTTGACCTGAGCGCTTCCAACTGGCCCATGGTTGCCGCTGCCGTCTTTTTCATCGCGGCCACCTCCACCTTTTTGGGCCTCATGATTGCCGTGTCCGTACAGGAAGTGTTTGAGGCGCAGACCTTCTCGAACTTCTTCCGGTTTCCAATGGTGTTTCTCTGCGGTCTCTTCTTTCCCGTGGAGCACCTGCCCCTGTTTCTCCGTCCCCTCTCCTACGCCCTGCCCCTGACCTACGGCAACGATCTCCTGCGGCAGACCCTGTGGGGTGGGGGACAGATGCAGCCGATCCTGAGCCTCGGCATGCTCGTCTTCTTCTCCATCGCCCTGTTCGGGATAAGCCTGCGCAACGCGGACCGGCGCTGGATTATCTGATCCTGCCTTCGCCGCGCGGGTCCCGCCGTCCTGCCGAGATCGACGGCGGGACCTGCAGGAATCGCCGACCCGGGGATCACATCGTACGAAGATCAACCGTGCCTGCAGCTGGGGTGCACTGGTGATCGATGTGGTATGGTTATAACCAGACACCAGAGTGCGGCATCCGGACTTGGAGGAGATCACCGGTGGCATTCAGGAGCCTGCGCGCTTCGCTCGGCCACTATCTTCCGGGCACCTTCATGGACGGCGGGTACCCAGGCGGCGATGAGGTGGAGCTCAGCTCAAACGTCTACGTCATACCGGACAGTGGGGAATGCGCCATCATAGACACGGGAGCCGGACCCGGTGTCCTGCGGAGCCTGGTCAGACACCTCAGCCAGCATCGTCTCCGCCCGCGGTGGGTACTCCTCACCCACGATCACTACGACCACGTCAGCAACGGACCGCAGCTGCGGGACAGATATGGCGCTGCACTCTTGATTCACCGCGATGACCGGTGCCGCCTGGAACATCGGCCTGACGGGGAGACGAACGGGGGAGGACGGGCCCCCGCCTTCAACGTGGACGGAACCGTAGGGGAGGGCGACGTCCTCGATCTGGGAACACTGAAGCTCACGATACTGCACACCCCGGGCCACTCGCCGGGCAGCATATGTGTACACGTTCCCTCCCACGGGGCCCTGTTCGCGGGGGATCTCCCCCTGTGGATGGGACCCGGCCGCCGGCACCCGCTGGGAGACTTTCGGTTGTGGCAGCGGAGCATGGAGAGGATCCGGGGATTGGGTCTGGACATGATCGGCTGGGGACACTCCCTGCCCACCGTGGGCCCGAGGGCCTGCGAGCGCTTCCTCAGTGGTACCCTCGAGAGGGCCGAGGGCCTTGAGGTAGACGTGGTCCGGCACCTCGAGCGCGGCGCAGGGACCATCCCCCGTCTTTTGGATTGCATCATCAACGGTGGTGACGGCCTGCACCGCAGACTGCTGCAGGGATCGCTGGATGCTATTCTTCACGCCCTCAGAGATGAGGGCCGGGTGCAGTCCGTCGGCGGTGAAGATGGGGTGACGTGGCGGCTTTCATGACCGCTCATCGACAACTTTACGCGTGTTAGGAAGGGTGAAGTACAGCACCGCGCCGCCGCCCCGCCTGTTCTCCACCCAGATGCGGCCGCCGTGCAGGTGTATGATTTCCCGGCTGATGGCCAGTCCAAGCCCCACGCCCTTGCTCACCTTGTCTGATGCCTGGTAGAAGCGGTCGAAGATATGGGGCAGATCCTCCTCGGCTATCCCGGGTCCGTCGTCGGCGACCCAGAAGACCGCCGTTCTGCGGTGCCCTTCTTCCTCCTCCACCCGTACACCCAGCTGCACACAGCCGGTGGCGTAGCGGAGGGCATTGTCCACCAGGTTGCCGAGGACCTGGTCGACGCGCTCCTCGTCGGCCCACACCATCAGTCCCTCGTCGACGACCGACTTCAACTGAATGTCCCCCGCCTCGACCCGGGTAGCTGCTCTGCTGGTTGCACGTTTCAACAGCTGCCTCGCCGGGATCCACTCGAATTGCATGGACAGCTGCCTCGCCTCCAGCCGTTCCAGCTGCAGGAGGTCCTCCAGGAGTCGTTCTATGCGGCGCGTTTCATCCAGAATGGTGTCGAGGTACTGTTCTTGGTCCTCCGGTGAGATCACGCCGTCCCGGATGGCGCGGACGAATCCCCGGATGGAGGTGACCGGGGTCCGGATCTCGTGGGATATCGCGGCGGTAAAAGCCCGGCGGCGGGCGAGAAACTCCGAGAGCTGGTGCGCCATTTCGTTTATGCGCCTCGACAGCTGTGAGAACTCCCACACGTATCCCTCGGGAGCGCGGCGGTCCAACTCACCCCTCCCCAGTGCCCGAGCCACGTCACTCAGCTCCTCGGCGGGCCGGGAGATCCGTTGGGCGAAGATGAGGCTCAGGATCAGGGCCAGCACCAGGGCCACCGCCCCCGTCTGCAGGATCATGTGCCTCAGGTCGCGGGCGGCGGTGGTAGCTGCCGTCACCGTTTGAAACAGGATGACTACTCCCACGGGAGGGATTTCCTCCTGGATCTCGATCGGCACGAACACCGCCACCAGTGGATCGCCGTCCGGTGTGCGCCACTCATCGCCCTGGATTTCACCTGTCTCCAGCGCCCTGCGTATGGGCACCATGTCCAGCCGTTCCTCCGGAGCCTCAGGCAGGTGGATATCCTCCGAGGACACGAGCATCTCACCCGCGGCTGATATGACCACGAAGTCAGCGTTGATCATACTGCTCACGGCTCGTGACCAGACACGAAGACGCTCGTCGAAAAACATCGGCGAGCGCACGCCGCGCAGGAGGATCTCCGTCGCGAACAGGCTCGCCATGGTCGACCCCTGAACGGTGAGGGTTTCTCGTGCCTCATTGAGGAGGTAGGTACGTACCAGGCTGCTGAAAAGGATGCTCACCAGGAGTAGTACGATACAGGCCAGGACCAGGTGGGATGCAGTCAGGTGGGCGCGGATGGTGTTCATGACTCGCTCTCCCGTGCCCTGAACTTGTACCCGACGCCCCAGACGGTCAGGACGTACTGGGGATTTTCGGGCTCGGGTTCGATCTTCTCGCGGATGTGGCGTATGTGAACATCGACGGTGCGGACGTTGCCGTAGAACTCGTATCCCCACACCCGGTCGAGGAGCTGGTCACGGGTGAAAACCCGCCCCGGGTGACCTGCCAGGAGCCACAGAAGATCAAATTCCTTGGCCGTAAGATATATCTCCTCGCCCTCCCGACTGACCTGCCTCTGCTCGTGGTTGATCGTAAAGTGTGCGAACTCGAGCACGCTGTCCGAT
>PWUB01000121.1 GCA_003563755.1 Clostridia bacterium | reverse complement strand
GCCTGCTCATCCTGTCTACTCCGAGAAGATCAAGTGAAAGGTATGGAGTGAGACAGGAATTACCGGAGGGAAGTGAGACGCAGTGAGTAGGACATGCCGGGTAACGCTCATGCTGCTGGTGTTCGGTGCGGTGTTGTCACTCCTCGCCGGGGGCTGCGGAGGCGATGAACTGGATGAGCTGCTGATCATCGGTCCGGACTCTCCCGAGAGAGGACCCCCACCCCAGGCGGTGAAGGATTATGTTCACGAACAGGGTGATGGCCTGCAGGGGTTCGAGATCCAGCTCACCCACCATCTCAGTACCATCACCGCCGGGGACATCGAGTACGCGCACTACTACGTGCTGGCCACCTACGAGGAACGGGCAGATGGAACAACCCGGGAGATGCTCGAGCACGGGGTGCTGGGCCTGTATCTGTCCGGTTCCCGTGCCGGCAGCATAGAATACGAACCCAGGACCACCACGAAACACTACCTGGATCGGGCGGTTCGGACCTATAGTTGGGTTCCGCCGGTGAAGTACACGCCCGGGGGAGTATACCGCCTCCTGGCGGGATGGGTGAGTGATCCGGAGACTGCCAGCTTCACCCTGGTGTTCAACAAAGGCGAGTTTGAAGTGGCAGATGCATCGGCATACCCCTACTTCGTGACCATCATGTCCGAGGTTCACGAGTGGGGTGGAGACGCAGTGCAGGGTATTGAGGATCTCCGTTGGGAGGAGCCCTGGGTGATCGCATACGATCTGCAGGGCAACAGGATAGACTGACGGTAGATGCCCGAACACACCCCGGGTGGCCCCTTCAGGAGCATCACCGGCATCCCCGGATTGCTATCGTTTCTCGCGGCGCCTGTAATAGGACTGGTGCCGGGAAACGCTCCCGGCACCGGGTGCTAAATGCATGGGTTCGGTATGTTGGTGGACGCCGGGCAGCCGGACGGTCAGTCTCCGTCGTCAGCCTGTTGCCACTGCCGACGCATCTTCTCCTTGTACAGGCTCTTCTTGGTCTGCATTATCAACTCGACGAAGCTGTGCTTTCGCCTACGCAGCTGTCGTCTTCTACACTCCAGCTTTTCGGGGCTAATAGGACATGGACCGGACATTTACCCCGCAGACCTCCCTAAAATTGGACCGGCAAAGCAGTCCTTACTTTGGCTGATGCTTTAAAACGAGACAACACACTTTCATATGCCTCGTGCCTGGTTGTATACTTCGACATGCGAAGCATGTTTCCTGCCCGTTCGGCACTTTACAAACCATTGACATGCAGGATCAGGAGGAGACGTGAATGCTCAGGGAGTCTTTCCGTTCTGTGACCTGTCCTATGGCGGCCGCCTGGATTCCCGCCGCCGCCAGCCTGCTTTCGAGGCTGCTCGATCTCTGCGCGGGACACGCGATCAGGAGTCCCCCGCTGGTCACCGCATCGGCGAGCAGCAGCCGGCGGTGCCCCGGTATAGAATCGTCGAAGGAAACAGCTCCCGTTTCGGTCAAGTGCTGAAGGTTAGCCCTGCTTCCCCCGGGGAACACATCCTGTTGGGCGAGTACCAGGGCCTCCTCCAGGACCGGAACGTCACCGTCGGTGATTTGCAGAGTACAGTCGGAGGCGTCCGCCATCTCGGCGGCGTGTCCCAGGAGGCCGAACCCCGTGACATCGGTGGCAGCGCTGACTCCAACCTCCACCATGACCTCCGAGGCTCTCCGGTTGAGCTGCGTCATGACCTCCACGGCCCGCGCCACGGCTTCCTCCGACAGCATATCCCGCTTGATGGCGGTGGTGATCACCCCGATTCCTATCGGCTTGGTCAGAAAGAGTACATCCCCGGGGATTGCACCCCCGGTGCGGACCAGCCGGTCGGGATGGACCATTCCCGTCACCGCCAGCCCGAATTTGAGCTCATCATCGTCGACGGTATGCCCGCCCATGAGCTGCACCCCCGCCTCGTCGAGGACGCAGCAGCTGCCGCTTATGATCTGCGACAGTACCCTAATGGGGAGCTTCTCCTCGGGAAAACACACTATGTTCAGGGCTGTCAGCGGCTCTGCCCCCATCGCATATACATCGCTCAGTGAATTGGCGGCTGCAATGCGCCCGAAATCCACCGGGTCGTCGACCACCGGCGTGAAGTAGTCCACGGTCTGTACCAGGGCACGG
Source organism: Clostridia bacterium (assembly GCA_003563755.1). The sequence goes on along the minus strand of PWUB01000121.1, from coordinate 3,129 downwards.
TCATCATCGATGCGGAAGACTCCCGCATCATCGGGCACGTCGAGTCCTGCCAGCACCCGGTCATCGGCGGGTGATGAGGGTAAGTGGTGCAGGACCTGCACCAGAGCGCCAAGGCTCAGTTTGCACCCTCAGCCCGCCTTGGACGTCATGCGGGTCAGCCGGGTTTCCTCGCGGCGATCTCGCTCGCGTTCCATGGTCTTCACCCCCCGTCCCGGGACGACGATGGGAATGATCCCGCGATGCGCTCGAGGGCATCTGCAACCTTCTCCTCGTCTCCGGGCAGCATGGTGCGTAGATCAAAAAGTAGGCTCCCCCTGCTGGTGCGGACTATCACCGGCGGATCGTTGCCCCTCAGCAGCCGGGAGACCTCCTCGGGCCCGCCGTCCGGCTGCACCCGCACGGCGGCCGTGGGAAGGCTGACCATCGGCAGGGAGCCTCCACCCACGGGGGACTCCTCGCCAACCACCTCCACCGTCCAGCTCGCAGGCAGGACTCCCTGGAGGCACTCGGCCAGCTCCTCCGCCCGCTGCCTCAGCTGCCCGGCATCGGCAGCCATCATGCGCAGGGTGGGTATCTCCTGCCATCCGCGCCCCTTGAGATAAAGCTTGAGGGTGGCATCCAGGGCGGCCAGGGTGAGTTTATCCACCCGCAGCGCCCTGAGCAGGGGGTTCGACTTCATGCGGGCCAGGTACTCGGACTTTCCGGCGATGATCCCCGCCTGGGGCCCTCCCAGGATCTTGTCGCCGCTGAAGGTCACCACGTCGGCTCCGGCCTCCAGGGCAGCTGCGGCGGTCTCCTCGGAGAAGTCGCCTATGTCCTCGAGCCCGGTGAGCACCCCGCTGCCCATGTCGTATATCACCGGCAGACCGCGGGGCCGGGCGATCTCCGCCAACTCAGCCACGCTCACTGCACGGGTGAACCCCACCACCTTGAAGTTGCTGGCGTGCACCTTCATCAGGGCCGCCGTGCTTTCGCCCACGGCGTTCTCGTAGTCTGCGGGATGGGTGCGGTTGGTCGTACCGACCTCCACCAGCACCGCCCCGCTCTCTGCCATTACATCCGGAATGCGGAAAGAGCCCCCTATCTCGACAAGCTCGCCCCGGGAAACCACCACCTGTCTCCCGGAGGCGAGGGTCTGGAGGACAAGCAGCACCGCCGCGGCGTTATTGTTGACCACCAGGGCATCCTCGGCGCCCGTGAGCTCACCCAGGGCGCGGGCGACATGGCTATACCGGTCACCCCGCGCCCCGGCCTGCAGGTCATATTCCAGGTTGGTATAGGACGTGGCGGCGGTCACCACCGCATCCACTGCCGACGATGCCAGCAGCGACCTCCCCAGGTTGGTATGTATCACGACTCCCGTGGCATTGATCACCGGCACGATGTCCGGCGAAAGGTGCTCACGAACCAGGGCACCGGCTGCCTCCCACAGGGCCCGGGGCCCGGGCAGGGTGTCTACCTCCCCCGCGCTGATGCGCCTCCGCAGATCTTCCAGGACTTCGTTGATGGCCTCGCGCAGCAGGGACCTCGGATACGATCCTTCGAGCTCGATCCCGGCCTCATGGCTGAGCAGGCTGTCCACAGAGGGAATCTCACGCAGAAGCCCGGACTCCTTCAACGGCAAAACCCCTTCCTGCACAGCACGGCTAGAGGGCCACTCCCCATTCGAAGCTCTGCTTGTATATGCGGAGCAGCAGAGAGGTGTTGATCTCGCGTATGCCTTCGATGGCGCTCAAATCCTCCAGTATGAAGCGGGCCAGTGCCTCGTTTGACGGAAACAGGGCCTGGACGATGATGTCGAAAATCCCCGTGGTCAGGGCCACGTAATGCACGGGATCCAGGTCCGAAATCTCCTCGGCAACCTCTTTCACCCTGCCGGGATCCACGTTAAGGGTTATGATGGCCGGGGAATGAAAACCGATCTTAAAAGGATCAGAAACGCCGGCTATGCTTATGATTCCCTCCCTCACCAGGCGGTAGAACTTGCGCCGAATGGTACCCTCGGTGACTCCAACCTCTTCCGCCATGTCGACGAAGGACTTACGCCCGTCCTTCTGCAGGATCTTCATTATCTTGCGTTCGGTTTTGTCCAGTTTCATCAGTCACATTACCTCCTTGGTCTGTGCGCAAGTGTCCGGTGTCCGGCGAAATACGCAATAGGTCGGGGAAACCTCCCCCTTTCTCACCTTTCTCGACAGACACCGCCACTGATACCAGACATATCGTATAGCTAGCAATGCATCACCGCAAGTATCGGCACGAGCGAATCCGGAGCGCCAGGCCCGGGCACGGGCGGGCAGGATTACGGGGCCTCCCGACGAATAGTGATGTTTATGGGTATAGGTGGTGATGCTCATCTTCTATGGTAATATTCTATCGGGTATAAATCCACCCCGGGCAAGGAATGTCACCCACGAGGCTGCCCTGGCGTCGATGATCCGGAGGACGGGGACCCGCCGCACCCCCCGAGGGCCGTGACCATGGAAACGACAATCCATGATCTGAAAGCCCTGTGGTTCCTGACCCGTGTGAACCTGCGTCACCGGTGTGAGATGCTGCACGAGAGCAGGAGATGGAAGATCATCACGGTGATGATAACGGTGGCGTTGTCCGCAGGTTTCACCGTCAACTACCGTCTCTTCGCATCTGTGTTCGAAGCAGCAAGTAGAGGTTCGACCGCCTCCGCCCCAGAAGTAGTCCTCGCCCTTCCCCTCGCAGCGGGTGCAGTGCTCGGTCTCATCCTGGGCACCGAGAGTGTGGCCGGATTCCGTAATTGCAGGTGCACCGACTTCCTGCTCACCCTGCCCCTGGGTGCTGGTTGGATGTCGCTGATGGCGTTGATGCGAACCTGGCCTTTAGTCCTGGGCACATACGCATACCTCGTGCTGCCGTCGGCGGCGGCTTACGCCCTGACTATCGCCCCCTGGCCCGCAGTGCCCATATACCTGGCCGCACTCCCGGCGGCATCCCTGGCGGTGACGATGACGACGAGGGCCTGCGTCGCCCTCCTCGGCAGCCTGTTCATGGCCACCCGCCTGGGCAGGGTGACGACGTACATCAAGACGGTGTTCTTTATCGTCCTGTATGCTGCGTTCATCGCAACCGGGGACCGGTTGTCGGTGGATGGGG
>PWUB01000008.1 GCA_003563755.1 Clostridia bacterium | reverse complement strand
CCCTGTCCAGGTTTCCCTTAAGCCTGTGAATCAGTCCCAGGTTTACGTAGGCACATATCACGAAACTGGGTTCATCTGTCCTCCGCGCGACCTCAGAGAACACTGCCTCGGCTCGATCCAGTTTCCCGCTAGTGACATGAATGAAACCTTCTGATAGGAGAATATGGAGGGGTTTGATGACCTTCATCTCGTCCCACCGACTCGCGATTACTTCATATAGGGACGATGCCAGGCTGTGCTCCCGTAGTGTGAGCAGTGCATGCATCAGATCTCTGACCGTGGCAACGCATAGGTCCCGCAGCCTGCTGGCCGTTCCGGCAATGCAGTCGGCATTCATGAATAGTACATGGCACAACGCCTCGAAGAGTAACTTCTTCGCTGTCTGATAGTCATTCATGTGAACGGCGGTGTTGCCTGCTAGGAAAAGGGACTGAGCCAGGGAGAACGTGTCGGCAGGTCTCCGCCTGCACAGCTCAACCAACTCAAGATACTTCGCCATCGCATCGCGGTGGTTGCCGTCGCGAAATGCCAAGGACCCCTCGGTCTTGATGTAGCTGCACTCGAACTCGTGGTTGCTCCTCGACGCTCTCATTTGCTGCCGGCCGGCTTCTTCAAGACACTGGCGAGCATCGGGCATGAAGCCGTGCAATGCCAGAACGCGTGCCATGAACAGCAGACGACTGCTGGTCACGCCGGAATCGGGGTCCAGATAGTATTGCGTGAACTCACTCAGTGGGATCTCTAGCTTCCGAGCTAGATCGGCGATTATGGAGGGCGAGGGGATTCTACTGTTCCTCTCGATCTGACTCAGATAGGATCTACTGCAGACGCCATCCGCCAGCTCTTCCTGGGTAATGGAGAGTTCATGCCGACGGCTGCGTATGGTATCGCCCATCATAATGATGAGTCTCCTTAGCTTTTCTGATGTCGCACCGTGCCGCCGGGCTGGGCGGCACTGACCTCCGGCAACTACAAGGGAGAGGTACTACACACTTTCATTATTGGCGAAAGGAGTCCGAATATCCTACATAATTTGACGATGAATTCTCACCTTTCGGCATTAAATCCGGCAACAGTGGAATAATCAGGAGGGTTAGCGACTTTGGAGTGTTGTCCGAAAAGGCACATTGCGTCTGCCTCAATTTGGATCCCGCATCGTGAAGAGGTGAGGGCTTATCGGGGCGAGTGGGGCACTATGAGCATGGCCCACAGTGACTGCAATAGGGCCCAGACGACGATCCCGGGCCATGCTGGGCTCTGAGAGGATCAGGTTACACCTCGATCTCCTTCCATTTGCCTGAATAGAAACGCCATGCCGCGAGGCCCGATCTCACGAACCAGTCAGCCACCATGGCAGCCCATACCCAGGTTATGCCCTTGCCCATGATGTTGACGAACACGAAGGCCAGGGTCAGACGGACGAACCACACGCTGGCCGTTGAAATGTAAAGCATGGTGCGGGTATCACCGGCGCCCCGTAAACCGCCTGCGAGCACGAAGAAGGTGGCCATCGGGATCTGGGCGAAAGCGACGACGCGGAGGAGATCTTTTCCGATGCTGATGACTTCCTGGTCGGTGGTATAGATGCGCATGAGCAGTTCCGGGATCACCAGCAGCACGATCATCATGAAGCCCATGAAAAGGGCAGCCATGCGCCATGCTTCCCAGCCGCTCCGTTCCGCCATGTCCGGGTTCTTGGCGCCGAGGTTCTGACCCACCATGGCCGTGGAGGCGGTGGCGAAGCCGAAGGCCGGCATGTACGATATGGATTCGGCGTTTATGGCTATGGTGTGAGCCGCGTAGGCGATGGTACCGAGGCTGGCCACCGTGCGAACGTACAGGAGCTGTCCGAGTCGGCTGATGAACTGCTCGATGGCCGCCGGCAGACCCACCTTGATGACCCGGGCGACCATTTCTCTGTCGAAGGCGAAGAAGTTCTGGGTGTTAAGCCTCAGTTCCGAACGTCCGGTGAAAAGGAGGACGAGCAGGATTATTCCCCCGAGACCGCGGGCGCTAGTGGTGGCTATGGCGGCACCGTTCACCCCCAGGGCCGGGAATCCCAGGTGTCCGAATATCAGGACGAAGTTGAGGATGGGGTTGATGATGTTGATCAGGATGTTGACCTTCATCGGGGTGATGGTGTCACCGGCTCCCCGGAGAGCCCCGGTGATCATGAAACCGGCGAGCATGAAGGCCATGCCGGGAAGTATCCAGCGAACGTAACCTATGCCGAGTTCGAGGACATCGGGTTCCGGGCCCATGATACCGATGATCTGCGGTGTGAAGAAGTATCCCAGGATCCCCAGCCCCACGGCGATGAGCATCGCAAGGATCAGTGACTGCCTGAGCGCGTTGCTGGCGCTCTGCGGTGAGTCAGCGCCCATCTCCCGGGCGACGACGGCCGTGGTGCCGGTGGCCAGTGCTCCGAAGAGCACGAACGCCAGCATGAAGGGCTGAAGGCTGATGCCTATGGCGGCGATGGAGGCGGCTCCCAGCCTTCCGACCATGGCCATATCGATGATATGGGTGATGGTACCGAGGGCCTGCTCGGCTATCACCGGCCACGCAAGGAGCAGGATCCTCTGACGTATCTGGGAAGAGCTCGCATCTTCGGGGAGGCGGGCGAGGCCGCTCCTCCGGGATCTGGCCAGCATCAGCATGTTCCTTTCTGCACAATGCAGCGATCACACGAACATCATTATATCCAGTCCTGCCACCGCGAGGAAGCCCCGGTGCCGCAGGGGTGAATATTCCTAAGATATATTTATAACAAAAGTTTCTGCACAGTGCAACGAGGATATCCATGCATATGGTGGTGATTTGAGACATCTGCGGGTATAGGGGGGATACTGTCGCTCACAAGCTCCCCCCATGGGGATGAGACGGCCCAGAGAAGGGGTGTGGGGGAGATCGGGTGACCTCCCCCGGGTGAAAATCAGTATATCTCCCTGCCCTGCCTGTCGCGCAGCACCTGTCCGGCGCGAACGTCCTGGACCTCGTTGTTGTGCACGGCGATCTTACCGTTCACTATCACGTACTCCAGGCCCTCGGGCGGCAGGCACGGTTCGGAGACGGTGGCGCGGTCGCCGATGGTGTCCGGATCGAAGACCAGGAGGTCGGCCCACATCCCCCGGGCGACGATGCCCCGGTCGGGAAGCTGCAGCCGCTCCGCGGGCATGCCCGTCATCTTGTAGACGGCTTCCTCGAGGGTGAGGAGTCCGTCCTCCCTGTAGTACTTGCCGAGCACCCGAGGGAAGGTGCCGTACTGGCGCGGATGAACGGTGGACCATCCTGCTTCCTCCACCCGGTCGCGGGTGTAGCTTCTGAGTGAAGAGTCGCTTCCGATCATGACCAGGGGGTGAGCGACGATGGCGCTGACATCGTCCTCGCTCATGATGCCTGCGACCTTGACTCGAAGGTCGTTCTCCACCAGGAGGTGGTGCACAGCTCCCGCCAGGTCGGTGTTCAGCTTGATGGCTGCCTCACCCAGGTCGAGCCACTCGAAGTCCTCGGTGGCATCGCACTGGACCACCCCGTACAGCGGCAGGCGCGCGGTGACGTATGTCGGCTCCTCGCGGAAGGTGCGGCGGATCTCATCCTCGGCACCATCGTCCTTGAGCTTGCTCAGGGTGTCTTCCGGGTTCTCGCCGCGCAGCTTCTTGGGCAGGACACGGTCTAAGGGCATGACTGCGGAGAAGGGATAGGGGTAGACATCGGCGGCGATGTCGATGCCCATGTCCTGGCCTTCCTCCAGGATGCTCAGGACCTCATCGGCGCGGCCCCAGTTGTCCTTGCCGACGACCTTCTGGTGAGCGACCTGGACCATGGCCCCGGTGCGGGCCCCGATCTCAACCACTTCCCACGTGGCGCGGTGCACGTTGGCCCACTGGTCCGCGATGTGGCTGGTGTAAAGGCCCATGTGTTCACCGACCACCTTCGTCAGCTCCACGACCTCCCGGAAGCCACCGAAACATCCCGGTACATAGGCCCGTCCCGTGCTGATTCCAAAGGCTCCCGCCTCCATGCTCTCCTGCACCAGCTCCACCATGCGGTCAATCTCCGATTCGCTGGGAAAGCGGGTCTCCATGCCGAGGACGCAGCCCCGGATGGTTCCCTGGCCCACGAACAGGCCGTGGTTGTTGCCGATCGGGGTGTTCTCCACCCTGGTCAGAAAGTCGTCCATGGTACGCCAGTCAAGGGCCAGATCCTTCACCCGGGCCTTGATCCTGCTGGCTGCGGCCTCGGACAGGGGCGCTATGCTGCCGCCGCAGTTACCGGTGATCTCGGTGGTCACTCCCATGAGCAGAGAGGATTCGCAGGCGGACTCAGTCAGGATGCCGCGGTCCGAATGAGAGTGCAGGTCCACGAACCCGGGGCAGACCACCTTGCCGCCGACGTCAATGACCTGCTTCGCCTCGGGGGTGAACGTGTCAGAGCAGTCGGGATTGTCTGCAAGCCTCCGCACCATCACGATCTTACCGTTCTCTATACCGACCTGGCCGTTGAAGGCCGGGGCGGCGGTTCCATCCACCACTTTCGCATTGGTGAGCAAAAGGTCCAACATGTATCAGATCACTCCCTCTTCTTGAATGTAGGGGTTCTTCCTGTCCTCCCACTCTTCGGTGAACTCATCGGCATCGTGGACCCGTCGTCCATCCACGTAGGTCGCCAGTACCTTCGATGTCATCTCCAGGGGCGGTCCATCCAGGATGACGAAGTCGGCATCCTTACCCGGCTCCAGGCTTCCGACCCGGTGCTCCAGGCCGCAGATCTCGGCGGCATTGATGGTGACAGCCCGTAAAGCGGCGTCTTCTGATATGCCGGCCCTGACCGCCAGGGCGGTGCAGATGCGGAGGTAACCGATGAATACTACTCCAGCGTCCGTGGTGATGGCCACCTTCACCCCGGCGCGGTCAAGGATCCCCGCGGTGGCGAAGGTTCGGTCCTTCACTTCCAGCTTGCCCCGGGAGGTTAGGCTCGGTCCGACCACGCAGGGGACATCCCGGGACGCCACCGCCTCCACGATCTTGTGGGCATCGGTAGCGTGCTCTATGGTGACCTTGAAACCGAACTCCTCGCTCAGCCGTATGGCCGTCATGATGTCATCTCCCCGGTGGGCGTGAACCCGGGCCGGGAGTTCTCCGTCCAGCATCCGGACCAGCAGATCCAGGCCGGGCTCCGGCGGGGTCTTCTCGGGCCTGTTCTCCCGCCTGCGGCGGTAGTCCTCGGCGGCGACGAGGGCCTGGCGGATAACGGCGGCGGTGGCCATGCGTGTAGCCGGCATTTTGCCCT
>PWUB01000248.1 GCA_003563755.1 Clostridia bacterium | reverse complement strand
GATAGTTGTGAAAAAGGCGACCATAACTGCTGACCCTAGGATATCACGCGGAAGGCTCCCGGACCAGCCGCGATCCTCCGGGTATCAGCAGCGACCTGCAGGAGAACCCGGATCCCGACGTCCCGGTTCCGCACGTCACAATCCAATAGAGCATGCACCCGCCGAGATGCTGAGATTGCAGGCAAGAGCCACATCCATACCTGTCGCCCTGTCGGCCGTGGCTACCCCCGGTTCAAAGACGGCGCGGCAGCACGTCAGCGGGGGTTTTCTCCAGAACTGCCCGGCACTCCAGGGACAGCTGTGCAAGGGCCTTCACGAAGGGCACATCCGCGGGGGAAAACTGAAATCTGGCCATGTCCCGGATCCTCACCCAGCGGTACCGGTCGTGAACAGAGAGGCTGATCTCACCTGCCAGCCACAGCGCCCAGTAGGTCCACAGCCTCACAGAGGCGTGGTCGTAGCAGTGGACATTCTCTCCGAAGAAGGCCCCAATCTTCACCCGGATGTCAAACTCCTCGGCCAGTTCCCTGGCCAGGGCGGCTCCGGGCTCCTCCTTCTTCTTCACCTTGCCACCAGGAAACTCCCATCTGCCCGCCAGGGTCTCGCCCGGTCGCCTGCGCGCGATCAGCAGCCTATTATCTCTGACCAGAAGCGCCGCCACCACTGTGAGCACGCCAACCTCCCTGCCTCCTACCCGGACCTCATGGCCCCTCTTACGGGGCGTCCAACTTGATCGGGGCACCCCACCCGGCATAATCGGTGCTGTGAGAGAGGACGATCATCTGTCGCCTATCAGCCTCCCGCTGCAGGATCTCTTTCAGATTCTCCCGGCGCCGGGCATCCCAGGTCACAAAGGGATCATCGAAGATGAAGGGGAGCCTGACCTCCGGCGCCATCAGATCAGCCACCGCAAACCTGAGTGCCAGGTAGAGCTGGTCCCTGGCCCCCTTGCTGAGCTGCTCCAGGGCACAGGGGCGACCCTCCTCCTCCACGCCGACCTGAAACCCGTCCCCGATGGTGACCGTCCTCCCCTCGCTTCCGGTCAACGCGTACAGCTGTTGGGTGGCCAGCTGCTGCAGGTATTCCCTGGAGGAGCTCTGAACCGTGATGATGGCAGCCTGCACGCCACGGTGGGCCCGGGCAAGGGCCCCTGCGAGCAGGCTCATCTCGTCTCGCTCCGCCCGGAGGGCACGCAGGCTGATCTCAGCCCGGGCGATGTTCAGGGGATCCTGCCCCTCAATGCGGCTCTGCTGACGCAGCAGTTCCTCCTGCCGTCCCTCCAACTCCCGCACGTCGCCCTCCAGGGCGCAGATCTGGTCATCCAGCTCGCGCAGGCGCTGACCAATATCGTCTGCGGCGTCCGCGGCCTCCACCTCCGGAAGGCCGGGATTTTCATCGATGAGCTCCCGCCACCGACGCAGGCTCTCCAGCGCCCGGTTGTCGGCGTCCAGCTTCACTCGCCTCAGGTCGTCACTGCTCCCGGCCTCAAACTGCCTGAGGTTCTCCGCAAGCCTGGCCCGGGCCCCGTCAACGGATTGAAGCTGGCTGACCCACTGGTTGTGACGTTCCCTGGCCCTCTCCGCATCACCCTCCGATCCGGCGAGCACCGCCTCCAGGCCACTCACCAGGGCTTTCTCCTGCTTCTGAAGGGTCTCCAGCCGGAGCTGCTGCCGGCCGGTGACCTCCCTCACCGCTGCGGTCTCCTTTTTCAGCCCCTCCCTCTCTGCCGAGGCGGCCGCGTAGTCCCTGGCCTCTTCCTCCAGACGGGACCACCACCGGTCGGTGCAGCCCCTGAGGACCCCGGCCAGCTGGGCCGCAGGGGACGGCTGGCCCTCAGAACGGATGAAGGCGAAAAACTCCGCCATCTCCCGCCACTTCTCATCCCGGGCGTCCAGGGGAAGACTCTCCTCCACCTCCTCCGGGCAGCACCCGAAGGCCCCCTCTGCGTAGTCCATCAGCTGCGTCCGAAGCCTCTGTGCCTCTTCCTCCAGCCCCCGCCATCGGCTGTGGGCCGCGGCGGGGTCGGTGAAGGCCTCTGCAAGGGGCCCGGTAAGCCGCGAAAACTCCTCCAGCGCCTCGCCGGCCCGGGCGGCGGCATCCCGCAGCGCCGCCAGTTCATCGGCCGCGGGCAGCTGCCTCGCCCGCTCCCGCAGGGAGTCGGCCTCCCCGGACCGCATCCTCAGTCTCTCCTCCAGCCTCCCCAGCTCAGCCGCACTGGATCCGGAATATCCACCCAGGGCATCAACCGGGGAACTGAGCCGGTCTTCACAGGCAATGAGCCTCGAGCGAAGCTCTCCCCTTCTCCTCCTGAGCCTGCCCCGGAAAATGAAGTGGAATTGCGGGGAGGCAAAGTAGCCGAGGGATGCGGCGACGACCCCAGCCAGGAGGGCGATGGCCGCAACGCCTTCCCACAGGGGGTATGCCACCCCACCGCCGAGGATCCCAAACACGAACGCAGCGGCGAGGCGCCACAGAACCGGTACCGCGAGCTGCTCCTCGCAGGCCCTCAGCTGGTCCCTCATCTCGTCCCTGGCCTCCAACAGCTCGAGCCGCGCCCTGAGGGCGGCCGGGGCCTCTTCTCCCAGCTCACGGATGTCCCGGTGGCGCCCCTCGAAAGCCCGACTCTCCCTTTCATGCTCATGCACCCGGGCCTGGGCGGATCGGAGCCGCCGGTCGGCCAATTCGACCTGCCCCTCGAGCTCCCGTTTGGTCTGATCGTAGGACGCCACCCCCACCCTGGCCGACTCCGGGGCCCTGCGCAGGACCCCGTACTCACGCCCGAGGATCTCTTCGGTCTCCTCCAGCCTGTGCCGAGCATCCTGAAAACAGTCCCAATCCCCGAGCAGTTCGCTGGCCAGCCGCCTCATATTGCGGGTGCGCTCCTCGGGCTGGGAGCTGATTCTATCCCAGGCGCGGTGACCTGACATCTCAGACGCGAGCTCCCGGCATCGATTGCGAAGAGAATCCAGGGTGCAGGTGCTCTCCTTCAGATCTGCGGCCGCATCCCCGATTCTGCCCCTGAGGCTGACCAGTTCATCGAGGGCCTCCTCGACATCCTCCGGAGCCCCGCAGAACTCCGGATACTCTCGCGCAATGGTGCTCTCCAGCTGCACCAGCTCGTTTTCGATCTGAAGCACATCCTCGAGGGCCCTGTCAACGCGCATCTGCTCCTCGCGCCGGCTGCGATACTCGCTCCGCGCCCTGCGCCAGTCGGCCCAACTGGACCGCGTGCGCTCCCTGTCCCTGAACCGAGTCCGGTCCCTGGCCAGCCGCTCACCCACCTCGACCTGTTCACCCTTCAGCTGTTCCAGGGCATCCACCGCCGCCCTGCTGCCCTCTATCTGCTCTTCCAGGGCGCGGATCTTTGCCTCGAGGATCTGGAGCCGGCGATCCTTTCGCATGTTCTGCGAGGTCACCCCCAGGTCGCCGGTGCAACGCGTCAGCTCCTGCAGCCGGTCGGCCAGCCCTTCGAGGACAGGGGCAAAGCCGACACCCCCGCCGGAGAGCAGCTCCTGGACGCTCTGTCCCAGCTGGTGCACCTCGGGCATCGGCTGGGTCACGCAGAAGATGGCCTCGAAGTCCTCACGGTGGCTCACCCGGAGGATCTCCTCCAGGTGATCCTCGTAGGTCTCATTGCGCTTTATGGCTCGCGGGTTGTGCACCCCGCCAGCCAGGGAGAGGGTCCCCCCGTCCTTCTCGCAGGTGAAAGAGATCCGGTTGGTTTCGAAATCCCGTTCGATCCGGTAAGTGGTCGCCTCGACCTCAAACTCCAGCTCGCCCGTGAAGGAGGAAACTCCCTCCCAGTTGCGAAAGCGGCTCCGGCCAAACCCAGCGGGGTCGGAGAGCTGGGGCATCCCGAAGACCACCGCCATCAGGCCGTTGACCAGGGACGACTTGCCCCTCTCGTTGCCCGCCACCATGTGGTTGAGTCCCGGCGAAAAGGTGATCGTCACCGGGTCCCGGAAAGGTCCAAACCCCCCCAGGGTCAGTCGCCTCAGGGTTACCCGTGTCACCGTGAACCCTCCTTCATGAAGGCGCTCAGGCCGAGGGAGAGGGCCATGCTCAGGACCTTTTTCTCCCTGTCACCTTCTGCATCCGAGATCTCGGCGATCATGTCTCTGGCGAACTGCCCCCGGACCGTCAGTTCCTTTTCGTAACGGCTGACCAGCCCCCCGTCAACGAAACTGGATCCATCGTCCACCCTAAGATGAAAGAACCGGTCATCGAGGGCGTCCTGCAGCTGCCCCGGGGAGACGGAGAAGGGAGCTGCGCCCGTCAGTTTTACCCCAACCAGCGCCTCGGGATCTGCCAGTTCGAGGCACCTGAAGATGAGCTCGTCCTCGTCCTGTAGGGGGGACACATCAACGGTCTCCCACCGGTGCTCCCTCACGGCAACCGGCGGTTTCTCCAGGTTCACCTCGCCGTCCCGCACCGACACCAGGGTCAGGTGGCCCACTCCCGGTTCGGACAGGCTCTTGTGTTCGACCATCCCTGCGTAGCAGGTGAGGCCGGTCCCGACCGACCTCACCTGGTGCTGATGTATGTGGCCGAGGGCAGTGTAGTGGTAGCCGGCCTCCTCCAGGGCACGGGAGCTCAGGGGGAGACTCCTCTCACCGGCGTCCCGGTCCAGCGACCCGTGAAAGGCGCCAATGTGGACCCCTTCTTCACTTAGCCGGGGCAGCTGTGAGAGGGCCTTCACATCGGTGATGCCGCCGGTGTAGGCCATGGAATACAGGTGAACCGGAGTACCACAGACCTCGAAGCTCAGGCAGTGTGCTGGCATGGGGTTGGTGACCAGGTATCCCGGCCATGACTCTGCCTCCTTTCGGTATATGCAGTTGTGGTACGATATCTCGTCGTGGTTGCCGGGGACCGTCATGACGCGGATGCCCCCGGCCTCGAGTCTTCCCAGCTGCTCCGCAGCCCTGCGGGCAGTGCCCCCGTCGGGGGCATGGGTCTCGAAGAGGTCGCCGGTTATCAGCACAAAATTCACCATCTCCTGCAGCGCATAGTCAACGGCCCGCCGCAGCAGAGCGTCCCTCTCCTGCCGGCGGGTGATCCTCTTCTCACTTTCAAGAAAGGACGGGCTCCACCCAAGATGCAGATCTGAAAGATGCAGGAACCTGATCATAGGCATGACCTCCCGGGATTGAGCCAGATGACGCTGTCACAGTAGATCCGACTGTATGATCCATTCTCGCACCATCCCCCGGGATCCTCTGTCCCCGCCGCATCCCGGCGAACCCGGGCCCGTACGCGGCAGACCTGTGCGTCGTAGGGAGGGGCCCTCAATCTGCG
>PWUB01000133.1 GCA_003563755.1 Clostridia bacterium | reverse complement strand
CACTGCGAGCAGGGTGAGGGGTTCCCCCAGGCGATAGCCAACGAGCTCGCTCACTGCTACCTGGAGATGGGCGATCTCGACAGCAGCCGCCGGTGGCTGGAGAGAGCCGAGAAGATCTCCGAAGCTACAGACGTACTCACCCGGGCCAACCTGGCCGCCGAGACGGCCATCATAGAGGCGGAGGTGGCCCGCATGGCCGGAGAGGATCCGTGCTCCCAGCAGCAGTGGTACGACAGGGCTGAGTCACATGACATCTCCCAGGGCATGCGCAGCGTCCTTCTCGTGAAGCGGGCGCAGGCGGCGCTGCACGCCGGAGACATCACCCGAGCCCTTGATCTTTTGTCCCGGCTCTACGATAATCTGTATAAGTATACCATATAGTCGAAAGGAGGTGCATCTCCATGATTTTCCGCAGAAGCCGTATCCTCTTGCTCCTCCTGGTACTCGTACTGCTGATCGTGATGCTGCCAGCGTCGGTGGCCCTCGCCTCGGACGCCGATCCGCCGGAGGACGATGAGGACCCGATCGACCACCCCGATGATCCCGGCGGGGTCCAGCCCCTCGGCGGAAGCCCCTCCGGTCCCCCGGACAACTAGCTGTCATCCTACACCCGTGAGTCACGCGGTCTGGGGCCCTGCGGCCCTCAGACCGCACCCCTTCACGGCCCAGCCAGGGATGCAACACGCGTGCCATATTTATCGCCATTGTGTCTTTTTGACTGACACTGCGAAAGCCTTATGACAACGGCCTTTTGCGTGTTAACTAATTGGAAATGATGTTGTTGAGTCTCTGCAGGATTTGTGAAGGAATAAGGGGATGTGATGTCCAAAACAATGAGAGCAGCCGAGGAAGACGGATGTTTCTGATTGAGTCTTGGCCGGAGGAAATGAAATTGAGAAGGGCATCCGCCTCCTCGGCCTTGTGCCTCGTAATGAGTCTAACATATTCACGGCATGATGAAAACTCTCAATTTGTGCCCTATGCCTGCAGTCTTCCCTCTTAGAACCCAACACATCGCCTTTTTGCCTATATGCTCAGGGAGCGTCGTCCTCAGCCCATCTTGTCTGCGTCTATGACCGCGGTGGAGAGAACGCAGCCGAGATCCTGGTTCTCGAGATCCCAGCACATGCCGGAGACGATCGAGGCCCGCTCGGATCCCAACAGGGGAGCCGTCAGCATGAGGAACTTGGCCTGTAAGTCCCCATCGGTGAGCGGCCTCTCAACGGATCCGCGCGCGTGCTCGATGTGCACGGCGTGCGAGGTGCCGTCGGTGAGATTCACGGTTACTCTGGCCTCGTCACGCCGCAGATCCCCGCAGACCTCCAGACTCACCCGCTGCCTGAGGGCGACCATCTCCGGGTCCCTCACACACGCGTCGGTGAACTCCGCCAGTCCTACCTGGCCGCGGATCAACCCCGCCGCGACGCAGTGGTAGACGCTGAACTTGCCCTCGAGGCCCGTGGCGGGCTCCTTCTTGCCGGTCAGCTCATCAACCAGGGGATGCACCTGCATCTGGACGGATTCGATGTCGGACGGCTCCAGATCGTGCTCCTCTGCCAGGTGAAGGATTCCGTCGATGGGCGGGTGGGTAACCACGCCGCTGGGATAGGGTTTGAAGCCCACCCTGGCGACCTCGAATTCCCTTCCCCACCCGTCACAAATGCTTGTGAGATCACGCTCGACAGAGAACACGCTGGTCCATCCCCTCTTTCCCTCGAGAGCGGTCTTCGAACTCGTGAACCCTCCGCGGGCCAAGAGCGCCGCCCTGACACCGTTGGCGGCCGCGTGCCCGGGCAGGTACGGCTTTGACATGGTCCCGAACATCTCCCTCAGACCCGAGGACATGGTGGCAGCGATCCCCAGGGCCGCCGCGGTGTCTGCAGGGTCCAACCCGTCGACGGTGCAGCCAGCAGCGGCCGCCCCGAACACGCCCGCCGTCCCGGTGATGTGCCAGCCGTGATCGTAGTGGGCGGGACAGACGGACACACCTATCCTGAGGGCAGCTTCCATGCCGACGGCAACGGCGGTGATGCACTCACGACCGCCGAGACCCCTCCACTCCCCCATCGCGCAGGCGGCGGGGATTATGGGAGAGCTGGGATGTATGACGGTCTCGATGTGCGTGTCATCGAAATCGTGGACGTGGGACATGGTGCCGTTGATGAGGGCAGCCTGCTCCACGGAGACTTTCTCACCGGAACCCAGGATGCTTGCCTGGGCGGCTCCCCCCATTCGGCGTACGTGATCCCCCAGGATGCAGGTGGTCTCGTGCCGGGCCGCGGCCAGCCCGACGCCCAGCCAGTCAAGGATACACCTCTTGACCTGGTGGACCACCTCCGGCGGAAGGTCCCCGTACTCAAGGTCCGAGCACAGAGATGCGAGCTTCTCCGTTACCTGCATAGTATCCCTCCCCTTCGCTCCTCTTTCGCGGGCCTGGGGACTCAGCCCCAGCCCGGTCTATGCTCACTCAGTCTTCGCCACCTCATGGATACCTCCTCCGTCGGGCTGCCTCCTCCGGTCCCCCGTCAATGCACAATCGGGAGATTAGCGTCGATAGATGAAGGATTTTCCGTTTCGAACTCGAATGTAGAGTGTTGAGAGTCTGCCGGAGTGACCTTGAACAGAAGATCTGCAGTTCACTTCTGCTGCCGGGCATTTGCCCGGGCAGTGAGTGTGCACATTGAGAAGGGGTGGTCCACGTGCCTCGTGATGGGCTTGACACGGGATTTTACCTGCAGCCTCCGGAGGGCTGCGGGGGGATCCAGCTCTGCACACCCGAATCCGACCTGCCGGCCGTACTGCGCGCCCTCGAACTCAGCGACGGACTGGTCACCATCGACTCCGACCTCAGGATAGTCTCCGTGAACCAACAAGTCTGCCGCCTATTTTGCCTTGCGGAGTCCGCCCTCGTCGGGCGTCACGTGGCTGAAGTCTTCGGGTTTCACGGCGAGGGTCGGTCATCGTATCCAGTCGGGAGGATCCAGCGGAGCATGGAAACGGGAGAGCCCGTGACGCTGCCTGCTGGCACCGTTCTGGATGACGAACGAGTACAGACCCCGGTGGCGGTCACTGTTACCCCGGTGAGGGGCCGCGGGGGCAGCATGAAGGGTGCCGTGCTCGTTATCCGCAGCGCGGCCAGGGATGCCGGAGGGCAAAGATGCGGGGACGGTTTCCTCGGCGTGCTCTCCCGGCTGATCGGCGTCAGCGGGTTCGATTCCGCCGTGGACGCGCTCTGTGAGGGCATGACAGAGTTCACGGGTGCAGACTGCGCCTGCATCCACCTGGAGCACGAAACAGACACCACCTGCCGCACCGGGGGCGCAGGATATCCTGCCTCGTGTGGATCTCGAGACCATCCCCAGGTGAGGTCCATCTCGGATCATATCCTGTCGGAAAACCCTCCCGACGGGGGAGGGTTCACGGCCTCGGGTTCCTTCCTCATGACCGACTGCGAGGGCCAGTTTTCGCCACCGATACAACACCGCACCCTGGCGATGGTACCGATCCGGACGGAGGAGGGGATCGCCGGGATCCTGCGGCTGGCCGACCGCCGTCCCGATGCCCTGTCGCACGAGGACCTGACATACGCGGAAACTGCGGCACGGGCGGTCGGTCATGCCTTCAGACATGTGCGGCTGAAGAGAGCTCTACGCCGGAGCGAGGAGAGGTACCTGAGGCTGCTCAAGTCCTCCCTCGACATGGTCGCCATCATCGCCGACGGTGTCATCCGCTACTGCAGCCCCCGGGTCACGGAGATCCTCGGCCTGTCACCAGGACAGGTCACCGACACCCAGTTTGAGCAGTATGTGCATCCCCGGTACGTGGAAAGGATGCTGTCCGAACTCCGATCCACGGACGAGGAGGAGTCACTCCAGATGCAGCAGACCCTGCTCATCGACCGCTGGGGAAGGTCGGTTCCCGTGGAGATTAACATCGGAGCCACCGAATACGATGGAGGCCCCGCCCGTGTCGTCATGATCCGGGATGTGAGGCGACGCGATGATGTAAAGGGGCAGCTGAGATACCACAGTAGCTACGATCAGCTGACCGGAGTGCACAACCGGCGTCACTTCGAACATGCCCTGCGTCTCCTGGACGAAGGGAGGGATTTCCCCGTCAGCCTCCTGGTGGGCGATCTCAACGGCCTCAGGCTCACCAACGATGCCTTCGGCCACGAGGAGGGAGACCGGCTGCTCAAGAAGGTGGCGGGGATTTTGCGCTCGTGCTGTCGTCAGGACGATGTCGTGGCCAGGATCGGGGGCGACGAGTTCGCCGTCATCCTGCCCCAGGCCACAGCGGAGGAGGCAGGAAGGGTCATGGACCGCATCCGCGGCAGGTGCCGTGACGGCGGAAGAAACCCGGTACAGATCACTCTCTCTCTCGGAGCAGCCACCAGGGAGTCTTCCGACGAGGATATCATGGACGTCTTCAAGCGGGCGGAGGAGAGGATGTACAGAAACAAGATGCTCGAGCGGCACAGCGTGCAGAGCGCCCTCATTTCGTCCCTGATGAAGATCCTTCACGAAAAGAGCCTGGAGACCGAGGAACACGCCCTCAGACTGGAGAGGATGGCCCTCGAGGTGGGACAGCGCCTGGGCCTCACCAGCAGCCACCTCGATGACCTGGCCCTGCTGGCCCGGCTTCACGATATCGGCAAGATCACCGTACCCGACGAGATCCTCTTCAAACCGGAGCCCCTGACTCGCCGCGAATGGGAGGTGATCAAGAGGCATCCGGAGGTCGGCTCCCGCATCGCCCAGGCCTGCCCGGAGCTGGCCCCGGTCGCCCGGGCCATCCTGTGCCACCATGAATGGTACGATGGGAACGGATATCCCCAGGGCCTGAGTGGAGAGGAGATCCCACTGATATCGAGGATCATCTCCGTCGTCGACGCCTACGATGTCATGACCAACGGCCGGCCGTACCGGGAGTGTATGAACCACCGGGAGGCCGCGGCGGAAATCAGCAGCTGCGCGGGCACCCAGTTCGATCCGAAGGTGACGGAAGTTTTTCTCGAGGCATTCTCCCAACCGCCCGAGTGGGCCGAGGAGGCCTGACTCACGTGAGGAGGTGTCGGTTGCCGATCCTGACCCTGTTGAGCCCGGCAGCGAGGGCCGCTTCACGGCACCGCTCGGCGTGCTCCCGGGAAGGGAACGGCAGATCCCGCATCCGGTGATCGGGGGGAAAGGCCAGCAGTGAATACGGAATGTCGGGGTTCAGATCGGAGATGAAGCGGGCTATGGCCCCCACCTCTACCTCGTCCACGTACCCGGGAACCAGGAGGGTGCTGGCGGCCAGGCGCGGCGGCT
>PWUB01000228.1 GCA_003563755.1 Clostridia bacterium | reverse complement strand
GGCATTGGCGACAATCAGGGGCGCCGGATCAGTGTAGACGTGCGAGCCGTCGCTAACTGCTGTGCATTCAAGATCTCCGATGCAGAATGAGAACGACCGATTTCTCATGGTCAGTCTCCCTTCTCATGTTCGCAGAACGTACGGATGCCGAGGGACCGCCTTCGCTCGTGGACTCCCTGATTGCCCGCCCTGACACCCTGCAGGTTCACGTCCCAGCGACTCTGAACAGGTGTACTCGCTGCGGGTTGGGTGCAGGAGAAAAAGCCATGCAGTGGGCGGAACCGTCTTACCGGTATTGCACAGGCACATCCGGAATCCTGCTGGGTCACCCCTTTTCTCAGGAGAGAGGGACTCGATGGCAGTTTATCCGCAGGCAATATACGGCATTAGCTCCGAGGGGTAGCGGTGTTGGTGGTGCTTCCGGCTGATGGGGTGCACGCTGTGAATCCCGTGGGGGGAGGACTTGGGCGGTGCAAGAGAGACCGCTGCGCCTGCGAAGTCCCGTTTGATGAGCCCCGGTGCTGGATGGACAGGCCTTCCTCGGCGGGGCATGGATGAGATATAGTTGACAGAGTCAGCAGCAAATCGGCCACGTTTCACTGTTGGGATAACGTGTCCGCGCCGCGGCCGGGCACCCTACTGTCCAGCGTAGCTGCAACGCTGCCCCTGGTCCTATGCCAAACAGAGTCAGGAGGGATTACCGGTCGGGTCCGGGTGTTCATCGAACACGGAGGTATGACGAAGGATGCTCCGGTGCGTGCCATTGTGATGCCTATGCCGGATGGCTATCGGGTAGATGCGGGGTCGATGACGAGGGGAGAGAGATGAAGTGAATCGGACTCATGTGTTTGCATTGACACTCTTTTTCGTGACACTCACGGGCGTTCTTGCGACTCCCGCTCTTGGGCTGGATTTGAGTTACCGGCAGGTGGACAGTGAAATCATCGGTGAGGGAGTGAGTCTGTCCCGCTATGACCTCATCGTTGCAGGCAATACCCTGCCGGTACGGAAGCTAACCGTCGATCTCTCCAACCCTCACGTCGGGATCCAGGCCATGCACCCCGCTGATGGCTTTAACCATCGGCAGACCGCTCGGCAGATGGCCGCGGCCGACGATGCGGTTGCCGCAATCAACGCCGACTTCTTTCATCTCACGCGACCCGCTTCACCCCTGGGACTCCACGTGCAGGGAGGCGAGATACTGTCCTCCCCATCTGCCACCAATACCTGGTTCGGATTCGGTGTGGACACCACCGGAGCCGCTCATATTCTGCAGTGGTTCTTCCGCGGGGAGGTCATATGCGGCGGCGTGTCTCGGCATCCCCTGGACGGGTTCAACCAGACCTACTCCGGTACAGAGGGCATCTATGCATACGATCGAACGTGGGGAAGTGAGGTCTCCTCGGTGTTCTTCGGTGGGCCGGTGATGCAGGTGACCGTCCTGGATGGCATCGTGGCTTCGATGAAAGTGAGCGAAGAATCCCTCGCCATTCCGACGGACGGATTCGTAGTCATCGCGAGGGGGGAAGGCGCTGACTTTTTGCATCGGCATCTTCGGGTGACAACTCAGATGAGGTTCAGACTGGATATTGAGCCCGACGTGGCCCTGGATACCGCGGTGGGGGGGCACCAGCTGCTGGTTGACGGCGGGCGTCCCGTTGATCCCTCGAAGCTGAGTTCGCCGGGCGCCGCACGGGCCTCACGCTCCGCCGTCGGCATACACGCGTCCGGGCGCTACGTCTACTTCGTGACCATAGACGCCACACCCGCGGCGGCGGGGATGACCATGCATGAGCTGTCCGTCTTCCTGAGCATGCTGGGGATGGACCGTGCTCTGAACCTGGACGGAGGAGGTTCATCCACCATGGTCGCCCGGCGCCTGGGGGAGTGGGACCTGAGCCTGGTCAGCAGCCCCCGTCACGGCCTGGAACGCTCCGTCGTGAACGCTATCGGGATATTCAACCATGCGCCGCGTACGAATGCAGCAGCTCTGTTTGTGCGGGGTGTGGATGGGCTGCTCATAGGCGCCGAAGCAAGCTACGAGGTTTCGGGCTACGACGAGCACTACCACCCCCTCAGGATCGAGCCGACGGCGATGCGCTGGTACGTATCCGATCCCGAGATTGCTGAGATCACCGACGGCGTTCTTCATGCCAAAAACCCCGGGGTGGTCGTCCTTCGTGCTGCCTACCAGGGCGCCACGAAGGATAAGGCCGTGAGGGTCTTCGGCAGTGACGACATCGCCATCCTCTCTGTCACCCCGGGAGAAATACGCCTCCTGCCTGGACAGCAGGTGTCCCTGGCCGTGGAGGTTGAGACGGTGACGGGCGTCACCCTAACAGCCGGTCCCGAGAGCGTTACCTGGACGGCCGACATCGGTAGCGTACGGGATAACGTTTACCGCGCGGGTCCTGACGAGGGGACCGGGACCCTGGTGGCCGAGATTGATGGTCACACAACGGAGATTCCGATCAGGATCGGCGGTAAGTACGAGCCCTTCTTCACTTTTCATGAGTGGCAGACGACGAGTTTTCTGAGCCATCCCGCGGGTCTGCCGGGAAGCTTCGAGATCGAGACCGAGCCGCAGTTCGTGTACAGTGGTGAACGGTCAGGGCGACTCGAGTACGACTTCACCCAGGAGGTGGACGGAGTCATGATCGCCTATGCGCAGCTGGGCTCCGGTCAGATCTCCATGGGCACCAACAACCTCGGGGTGTCCGCCCAGGTCTACGGTGATGCCAGCGGTTACTGGCTGCGCGCCGAGATCTTCGATGCCGACGGTCGGAGAAGGTATCTCGATCTCGCCCGGGCGGTGACCTGGAAGGGCTGGTACCGGGTCGAGGGGGCGGTGGATCCGAGCTGGGCGCAGCCGTTGATGCTCAGCAGCATCTACCTGGTCCATGAGCCCGGCACCGATGCCCCGAAGACCGGCACGATATATATCGATCAGGTTGAGATGATCAAGGGCCTCGGTCCGGATGACGATGATAGCCTCTACGCAGACATGAAGATGTGGGTCGGCTCGACGGAGTACATGGTCAGGGGCGAGCCCAGGACAATGGATGCGACGCCCTTCATCGACGGCGGACGTACCTTCGTTCCCGTGCGATACCTGGGCGAAGCTTTTGGCGCGGAGGTTGACTGGACTTCTGACCCAGAGACCGGACTCACCGACCGCGTCATCCTCACCAGCGATGAGATCCACATCGAGATGTGGATCGGCATCCGGACGATGAGCGTGCAGAACCGGATCACGGGCGAGATGAGAACGGTCGAGTTGGATGTGGCCCCGATGGTGGAAAACGGCCGCACCTACCTGCCGTTCCGTGCGATCGGGGAGGACGGTTTCGGCGCCCGGGTGGACTACTCGATGCATCCCGAAAGGGGGGGCGTGGACAGTGTCTGGATCATCCGCTGATGCGGGGATGCAGATGCACCCTGCCCACATCGGTCTGAGCCTTCATAGGTGCAGGAAGCGGTCGGGCTCACCGCAGTCGTATGGCTCGTGACGGGGCTTTTGCATTATGCACTCGCGCGGGAGGCGTGGCTGCAACAGGCCGCACCGCTGTTCATCGTGATTCAGCAGTGGATCTTCGTCGGCAGCCGAAGAGCTTCTCTTCCGTGGCTACTTGCTGAATCGATGCGGACCTTCGCCACCATGCCCGAGAAGAAGCCCCGCCTCGCCTGTTGTGGTCTTGTCGGGCCTCGTGTTCTCTTCATGGCAAATTGCCGTGCGAGTGTCTCAGGGCCTATCCCTGCCCGAGATGATGCCGAGCCGGGGGCGGTGTTCGCCCTGGGCATATACTTCGGATCGGTGTACGTGCGGCGCCGCAGAGTGAGCTTGACGGGGTTGGTCCAAGTAAGCTGGAATGCTCACCTTTGGTGATCGTCGTCCTGCTTGTCATGGAGGTTCGTAACCTCATCGATGGACGGTCGGGCAATCGGGATGATCGCCGGAGGAGGGCTCACCAGGTACGCATCCTTGAGACCCAGCCCTTCAGTACTCGATCAGAGTTATTTATGTCGACATGTCTTCGTGTGCTGTGCCCTTCGGTGAAACCCGCGCGCGGTGATAGTGCGTCCCGCCGGCGGCGTGCCGAGGGAGTGCTTCGGACATGAAAGCAGGATTATGGTGGCACGGTGAGAATACCTGCGGGAGAAACAGGTTCGAACCTCAGCGGGGACTCGGGTTGCTCTGCTCCCCGCACCTGCGGAACAAGGGGGTGTGTATGAATGACGATTAGTGTACTGCTTCTCACTGCCGTTGCCTCGATCCTCGCCGATGTGATAGCTAAGGAATCCCTGGGGTTCGTGCCGTCCTGGCTGTTGATCACCAAGATCACTGTCCTGGCGGCAGCCTCACTCTACTACTGGATGCTCGCCCGCAACCAGCGGATGGCCCGGTACTCGGTGATACTGACCGCCCTGGTAGTCTTTCCGCACCTGGCCGCGTTCATCGGCACTACACCTACCTGGCAGGGTCTCTTCGACATGCAGAGCTTCGCCGGTTACTTCGGCAGCGCGGTCACGCTGAAATTTTTGGGGTCGATACCCCTTGTGGGGCTGCTGCTCCTGCTCTGTAATTCACCCGAGGAGGCGTACCTGGTCAAAGGAGACCTGTCAGTCAAGCCTGAACCCATCAGGCTGCGCATATATCCCCACTCGATAGGCTGGGGTAGGCTGTCGGTGTACTCTGCCTTTGCCATCGCCGCGGTGACCCTGTTTCTGACCCTGTTCACGGTCACCGGTTTCTCGATGCCCGAGACGGTCAGCGATCTACCGAGGCACCTTCCGGTCATCCTGCTGCTCGCCCTGGTAAACTCCGTCAGCGAGGGCTTCATGTTCCGCAACGCGATCCTGGCTCCTCTGAAGAACATTCTTCCCAAAGCCCAGGTGCTGCTCGTAGCTGCGGCGTTCTTCGGCATGGCCCACTTCTACGGTGCACCCAGCGGTGTGCTTGGGGTCGTGATGAGTGGTGTGCTCGGCTGGTACCTCTCCAAGAGCATGTACGAAACGGGAGGCCTGGTTGCGTCGTGGATCATCCACTTCATGCAGGATGTGGTGATCTTTGCGACCCTCATGCTGCTGGTGACCTTCATCTGACAGGGTGCGGGGTGTCACAGTCCGAGAAAGAGTGTCCGGCCCCTCAAAGTATGGGCTGGAGATGGCGGGAGAGGGCCGGAAATCGTCGGCCGCCGCGGTCGGTGCACAGCACCACCATAACCACCCCCTAGCGCGCAAGGAAATCCTCGATCGGATCGAGTCGGCTGAAGATGATATCCCAGTAGCGTTCACCCTTTTCCTTCGAGGCGAGGGTGGCGTCTCCGTACACACCGCTCGTTGGCCGT
>PWUB01000094.1 GCA_003563755.1 Clostridia bacterium | reverse complement strand
TATCTGCTCAGGTATGGGTCGAAATCCTCCACGATCTCACCATTGAGCCTGATGCGGAAGGACATCGGCAGCATTCCCCCTTCGGCTCCATTGTATGTGCAGCTAGGGGTCGGTGTTCCCGAAAGAGAGAAGATCTGCCGGGGCAAGAACGGGACCCGGCAGTTCCGAACGCTCTTCAGATCAGTACCTCTCAGATCTTGCCCACATCAACCATCTCGGGCGAAACGGGGGGGTTGAGATAGGCGGCCAGAAACTCGTAGACCTTCCGTCGGGACTGCCTGGCAAGCGCAGTGTCTATGCGGTTGAAAGCGTGTCCTCCAGGAGCGTCCTCGTGAATCTCATACTCGAATTCCTTGCCCGCTGCCTTCAAAGACTTGATGAGGTGCATGACCTCCAGGACGTGGACGTCCTCATCGTTGGTGGTCGTCTCGATCCTGAGGGGCGTCTGCAGCTTCTCAGCGTTCCACGCGGGAGAGCGCTTCCGGTATTCCTCGAGGTCATCGTACGGCGTCCTGCCGAGGTGGTATTCGACCGAGAACATCTCTCGGTAACTATCCGTCTTGTATCCCTGGCGCATTATCAAGTCACTGACGGGTACAGACGCATATGCCACGCTGTAAGCCTCGGGATGCTCGAAGATATTGTGCAGAGTTATGAAGCCACCGTGACTCCAACCAAGAATTCCAACACGATCGGGATCGACGATCTCGGGATAGGTTTCCAGGATCCAGTTTCTCGATTCATATGTATCCTCGACCTCGAGCCCACCGTAATCGATGAGTTTGTAAAGCTGCTCGCCGTAGCCTGTGCTGCCCCGGTACTCGGGGGCGACGATGACGTAACCCTGGGCGATCAACTCCCGGACAACCTGAGAGTAGCGGGTGGAGAAATTGGAGTGAATCCCTCCGTGGGGGAAGACCAGGAGGGGACAGCTGTCATACTCTTCGCAGTTGACTGGAAAGAAGGTGTAAGCCTCTATCTTCAACGGGTTGTCTCGCGCTACCGGTCCCATCACTGTTGGATTCGCCGGCGGGGGGCCGGTGATCGTGACCTTCCTCACTTGAGCGATGTCTGAGACCTTCTGATACCACATGAGATCATCGATGGACTTGAACAGCGTATGAAATACGTGCGCCAACTGCTCCTGGCCTTTCTGCAGCTCCTCGATCTGTTTCTGGATGTCAGCCATGTGCATATCCTCCCTTTCCTGACCCTGACGTGCCGGGCCACCAAACACTTCGCCGGCCCCGAGTTCATCCCTGCGGAACACACTTCGACAGGCCCTCATCGTGAACCGGGATCCTGCTGCTAATCAGGTAGAAAGGGTGGATCACTGCTGTAGGGGCTTTTCATAGCTAAACCACGAGTACAGCCTGATTCCCAGGGGTATCAGCAGAAGAAAGAACAGGAGAGTTCCGCCTTGCACGTTGCCCAGAAGGCTTACCAGGGCGAGAACGGCGGAAACGCCTGCCATCAGGTTGCCCGACCACCCGTTGATGGGCTTATTGGCCACCACTAGGGTCTCCCATCCTCTCAGCACCTTAGAATAGCAGCTGCCGTGAAACGGAACGACGCTGAATACCAAGAGAGCTGTCACCAGATCATCCGCATCGTGTATGGTTCTCTTGCAGTGATAACACAGTATTCGTCTCTGCACAAAATGCCCTCTTCCCATATCGATACATCTCACCTTCACTTGCTTCTGCAAGGCCGATTGTGATTCCTGCCTGGCGGGTCGGCTGGAGGAGAGAGCAAGCAAGAGATTCGGCGAATCACGCCATACGAAAAAGGACCCCGGCTGCATGCACGGTGCCGGGGTCCTGCCGTATCTTGTTGGAATCATCTCTTCTAGCGACCCACGAACACCTGGACTGCCATCACACCAGAGGGCTCGGCCCTCAGGACCGCGATGCCAACATGGGTGTACCTGTCGCGCAGTATGTTCTGTCGATGACCAGAGCTGTTCATGAGCCGATAGTGAACCACCCATACATTGCCAGCCCGGGCAAGGTTTTCGCCTGCATAGACGAAGGGTATGTTCGCACGACGCATCATGTCCCACACTGAACCGTAGGTGGGCGATTGATGCGCAAAGTAGTTGTTATCGATAATGTCCCATGCCTTTGCGCGGGCAAGATGTACGAGATCCTGGTCCAGGGTCAGCGGCTTCAGCCCCACGCTCTCCCGCTCTTCGTTGACCATGCGCAGGAGCTCTGTTTCGTCCGACGCGCGAACCCGTGACTGCGGATAGTGAGACGAATAGTATGCAGCCTGCGAGTCGTCAACGGGATCCTGTGCGGGCGGGTCGTCTACGGGCGGTTGAGTATCCTCGTCTGGCGGCGGAGCCGGCTCTGCAGGCGGAGTGAGCCATCGGCGTGCGTATCCGCCTCCATAGATGGGAGTAGGTTCCGACGGGGGGTCAGAATCGGGCTCCGGAGTGGGATCTGGGTCGGGCTCCGGTGCTGGTTCAGGTGACGGCTCGGGTGCTGGCTGATACCACCTCTCGAAAAACCAGGACGCATCAGCCGGAACCGCGATGACCAAAACCAGGCACAGGGCCACGATCAGGGCTACACTTGTGCGGGTGATCGTTGCTTGGTACCGTTTGGACAAAACCCTCACTCCCCTCGACATGATCTGTGTCCTCGTCGTAAGGTAATTGTAAAGTCGTATCACCTCAGCCACAACATGGGTGAAATGGCATGAACTACACAGCCGTGTAATGGGAGTGCCAAAACTCGGGCATGTCCGTTCCGTCACAGAGTTATCCTGGTATACCACCCACTGCCAGACACAGCGCATACCCGGTTGCGAGGCAGGTAGAACAGGTGCATCCCTCCGATGCACCGTACGGCATCCAGGTACCCCGCGCCGTCGGCATCAATCTACTGAAGCGTTAGCGGCGGTCCGAAGAAGTGTCGCGACTCGACACGGTGCTTTCGAGCTCAGTCTGCAGTCGGTTTCGCTCCCGACGCAGGGCCTCGACCTCGAGAAGGGCCAGGCTCAGAGCGCGGCGCAGACGGGCAATCCTGTCATGCCCGTGGCTGGTATCAGTGTCTACCGCGGTCCGCTGCTCCGAATGCCCAGGACCATACCCCCGGACAAGGGGACATGATTCGGGCATCAGGGGCGCAACATACCGGTGAGTTACCACGCCCAACCCGGTCGTATGACACGGCACTGTACCGCGAGCGGCCGGACAGGCACGGACCCTGTACCTCACGGGTCGCGGCAACACTCTACCGCCCTGCTCTGACAATACGATACATTCCCTGGCTGTGGAGTCTGACCTGGGTGGAAGAACACCCCACCGACAGACCGAGTCATCCCGAGAGATCCAGAAGAAGCCCGGGGACTCGTGGCATCCTACCACGCCTCCAAAACCCTCTCCCCCGGTCTGACCCAGAGCCAGCAGGGGTCGCGGGGGCTCCCACGCCAGGCCTCGGATTGTCCCTGCCCTCTTCCGCCACCGGCGTCCTGCCAGGATGTCTCCGCGCATTCCACGCCGATGGGACACCAGAAACCACAGCTCCCCCTCCCGCGGTAGGTATCCCGGGGTCATCACGCACAGCCCGGGGGTGGCCACCCAGGGTTCCCAGCCCCACCGACGGCTGATCACGCCCGTGATGCCTGCACCTTCACGTGAGACACCGGTGAACACCCACGGCCAGCTGCCCGCCTCGCCCGAGGGCATGAGAGCGGACACCTCCGCCAGGGGCTCAGGAAGCGTGATACAACCCCCCCCGTGGCGTATCACCCTGCCGTCGAGCCATCCCGGTGTCCAATCACTCCGAGCATCGATCGGAGGCAGGCAGTGAGAAAAGGCAGGCGCAGCCACCGACGCCAGGGAGTCAACCCGGTGAGGGCGCGACTCGCCAAGACGCACGATCTCCAGGTTGACGCTGGCATCATCGTGGGAACGCTCGACCAGCAGGAACATCTCCCCATCCTGCGAGTATCCCCCATCGAAGGCATGGACAGGACCGAGATCCAGCACATCATGGCGGTCCATTGATGAGCCGAGGAGATTCCCTCCCCTCAGTCGCCATATCCAGGTTTGCTCTCCACGTAAGCACACGATCGGCCACGTGCTGCTAGCTGGCATTCACCTCACCCCCAGTAATCCCTATGTTAAAGAACAGCCATGCACACCCTTGAAAGCCTTTCATATTATGTTAATGATAGTGTTCTCACGAGAGGAGGTACCCGATTTGACCGAGGAAGAAAAAGACGTTCAACAAGAGGAAGTTGAGGCCCAGTGGTTTCGTCCACCGAAACCCGTTCAGCCAGGACCCTTCCCTCCGAAGAAGATCCCCCGTCCGATCGAGGCAGTGTGCGTCCAGGTGGAAAAAATCTACGACGCGTGCTCACAGAAGAGATGCGCAGAGATCCAGTTCGATGATCTGAGCAAGGAACCCCGGAAGATAATCAGCTGTGAAACTGCTGATTTCGAGTTCGACTGCTCACTGACCCAGATCCAGGATGATCCCCCGCTGGTACGGGTAACCGTGGAGTACAAATACCGGGTCATCGTGGTCTATGAAGACAAACACGGCACTGAGCGTACGGTGGAGCATATTGAAGAACACGATAAATCGGTCATCCTGTTTGGAACCGAAGAGATGTTCTGCAAAGTGGAAGCTGTGCTAGAGTGTCTCGGCTGCGATATCATCAGCCCGACCAAGATCTTCTGTGAGGTCGGTGAGTTCGTCGTCATCAAGTCGGCTCTCGAAGTCCAGTTACTCATTCCATCCTACGGTTTCTGCCCTCCGCCCCCGGAGTGCGAGGAGCTGCCGACAAGGTGCGAAGAGTTCCTGGAGGCCCCTCCGCCACCACTGTTCCCACCTCAGCCCTGGGAACTGTCCTGAACCACACAGAGCCCGGGTTCACCCGGGCTCTGACCTCAATTTTGGCGCTACCCCTAAACTATGGCCGACAAATCACCGATAGATATTGTAGGGTGAGGATATCACCTCTTGGCGGAGAACGGATCCCGAGACCTTCACGTCTCCCCGGCCAAGGCATAGTGATGAGGGGTCATACTCCTCGCACCCGCTCGGGTCTTCGGTTCTTCCGCCCATAGTGGCAAGCGTCACGGGTAACGTGGCGCACATGATGTCTTCCCCACCCCATAACCAGCAGGGAGGGTGTCTCTCACGGCCTCCCTGCTGATCCCCTTGTCCCTGCAAAACCAAGGTCAGCGGTGCGGCGTGGAACACCCTGAGCAGCTCGCACAGCTCCGATCAGAACAGTAGGAGCCTCCCCGGCCGCGGGAGGACCCCGAGTGATAAAAGGCCGTTACCAACTGCCTGACCCTGTCTTTTCCGCAGCTGGTACAGGTAACGTCCTCACGTTTGCTGATCGGTACGAAGACCGTGAACTTCTCGCCACAATCCTGACACTTGAAATCGTATGATGGCACGATCCTACCTCCCCACCTGCCCTGTGCAGGAAAACCACGGTGTCTCTTGAATGACACCATTGATGCCGCAACCACATTATAACGCCTGTTCGGCGTAATCGAAATGGAACGGAGAGGAGAATCATGATCACCAAGCGTGGCAGTGCCGTGATACACGAGGATTCCGTCACCGCCGAAATATCCAGCGGTCAGTTCAGGATGAGCGGGGGGATGCCGAGTCCCGTGGACCACCTGGTCGGCAGCCTGCTCGGGTGCACCGGACTGACCCTCCGCAGAATCCTTGAAAAACAGAGGGTTCAAATAGAAGACCTGAGACTCGAGGCGGAGGTCAGCATCGACGAAGATCCCTACAGGATCGAGAAGATGGAGGTGCATATCGGGGTCAGGGCCCAGGGACTCAACCCGGATTCTCTGCGAACTGCCCTGGAGTTGACAGAGAAGTACTGCCCCGTGCATTTGGCCCTCGCGCCCGGAGTATCGCTGACCTATTCCGCGCAGCTCCTCTCCTGAGGAAGCGGGCTCTTGTAAAGACCGGGTATCGGCAGTCCAATGCCGGTATCAGAACAGCGGCAGCAACAGAAAGGGAGGATGCTCATGTTGAAGACCAATGTCGACCGACTAGTGACGATCTCGGTGCTGGGGGAAATCGCACACCCCGCCTACGGACGAAGCCCCTACCGCATCTCGACGGATGGACAGCCCACGGTGGTCACCGGCTCCTCAGGCATCACATACAACGTGCGGGTGGGTGACTCGGCGGTCCGCTGGGCTGCAGACCACGTGGAGCCAGCGGTTAGCATAAAGAACCCCCAGGGCGACGGGGCAACCGGTCCCAACGCCGGTCTTAACGTGCTCGCGTGCGTGGGCAACGAGGCACGTCTGGTCTCCGGTAAAGCGGAAGACAAGACCGGTACAGTCACCGGTAAGCACGGCGGTGCAGAACGGGTGATGATAGACTTCACCCCCGAGATCTTGGACGACCTGGTTCTTGGTGACAAGATCATGATCCGAGCGACGGGAGTTGGACTCGAACTCGCAGACTACCCTGACGTGAAGCTGTTCAACCTCTCCCCTGCGCTTCTTGAGGCGTGGGATATCGAAGAACATGATGGTGTCCTGCACGTGCCCGTCACCCACAAGGTGCCGGCAGCCATCATGGGATCAGGTCTCGGCCGCGACAGCGTACACCGCGGTGACTACGACATCACCATGTTCGATGAGGATACCGTCGCAGAATATCGGCTGGATGAGCTCAGGCTCGGTGACTTCGTGGCCATCATGGATGCCGATCACTCCTACGGGCGCATATACCGAAAGGGCGCTGTATCCATAGGTCTCGTCATCCACGGTGACTCCGTGGTAGCCGGCCACGGCCCCGGCGTCACCTCGCTGATGACATCTCGTACGGGCCAGATCAGGCCTATAATCGACCAGGCAGCCAACATAGCGAAGGTCATGAACCTGCGCGAGGATATCTGACGCACCTGGGCTGTCCCGCCCCCTGAACCCCTTGGCGGCGGGACAGCCCGGTAATGCAAACCACTGCCGCGTCCCGGTCAGTCGCCCTTGATGACCGCGAGGGGTCTTAGGCGTACGACCTTGCGGGTGATATCGATTTCCGCGAGGGTCTCAACGACATCATCTATGTCTTTATATGCCTCGGGGGCCTCGTCGAGGACCTTTCTTACTGCTACTCCCGCATATATGACGCTACCCAGCTGCTCTCGGAAAGAGCCAAGGTCGAAGCGCTTCCGTGCGGCGGTACGGGACATGACCCGGCCCGCACCGTGGTTCACGGAGTAAAATGTCTCCCGCGTGTTCTCCGTACCAACGGTCACGAAGGACCCTGTGCCCATGCTGCCGGGAATGATCACCGGATGCCCGGTGTCACGATATCGAGGTGGATTCGAAGGGTGTCCGGGAGGTAAGGCCCGGGTGGCTCCCTTGCGGTGGATGAGCATACGCCTTCCGCTGTGCTCCTCGAACTTGGCGATGTTGTGCGCCACATCGTAGACAACATCCAGGCCCAGGGAAACATCACCTTCGCCCATCACCTCCGAAAACGCTAACCTCACGTCGTGGGTGAGAAGCTGGCGGTTCGCGAAGGCGTAATTCACCGCACACGCCATTGCCGCCAGATAGTCCCGGCCCTCCCTCGATCCTATCGGCACACAGGCCAGCCCCTTAGAGGGAAGCTTCACACCGTAGGCAGACGCACGCCGGGACATGAGGGCGGTGTAATTGGAGCACACTTCGTGGCCGAAACCCCGGCTACCCGTGTGAATCATGACCGTGAGGTCGCCCTCAGCGAGGCCGAAATGACCGGCCATGTCGTGATCATAGACGCGCTCCACAGTGCCGATTTCGATGAAGTGGTTGCCTCCACCTATGGTGGCCAGCTGATTGCTCCGGCTCCTGGCCTTCTTGCTCACCGTCTCCGGCCGAGCACCCTCCATGCTTCCCATCTCCTCGATGGCGCCCGCATCCTCCCGACGGCCGTACCCCTCAGCTATGAGAGCCTGGGCACCCCTGGTCACGACCTGCTCAAAGCTCAGGCCCCGGATAGTTCGGGCGCTGGATTTCCCCACCCCGACCGGAATTCTGCGGAGGATAGCATCCAAAAGAGCTTTCAGGTCATCCTCATCCAGATCGTCGGCAACAATGTTGGTGCGCAGAAGGCGTACACCACAGTTGATGTCATAGCCAACAGCTCCGGCAGAAACGATGGAAGTATCCTGTTCATCCTCACCGGCTCTTACCGCCATCACGCCGCCGATGGGAAGACCGTAACCAACGTGCAGGTCCGGCATCCCAACCACCGGATCCACCACCCCCGGCAGGCTGACAGCATCGGTCAGCTGTTTCAGGGCGTCGGATTCGACGGCCTCCCTGAGCGCATCGTTAAGATAGACGACAGCTCCCACATCCGCCTCACCAGATGGGACACAACGGTAGCGATTACGACCGACAGGCTTCATCCTCATGGTCTGATCCCTCCACCATTCGTTCTATCCGTCATCACAATCTGCACTTCCAGATAGACTGCCTGACTTCCTCCGCCCACGTGAGACAGATCCTCACACTCCCAGATCCTCCAGCTGGGTGCGATTCCACCATACCAGCAGCATACCCACGATGATGCCCAGTCCCGTCTGGGCCAGGTTACCGTAGGTTTCCGGAATCACCGCCGGCATGCCGTACATGATCCATGTCGCCAGGCCGTAACCGACGATGGTGACCAGAGCACCCGCGATCATGGACGCACCCAGTCTGAACGGAGAGCGGCTCCTGCGTGCCAAGAGGGCCACCATCACCGCCGTTAGACCCTTGATGAGCATACTCCACGGTGCCCAGACAGGATACCCGCTGAGCATATCTGCCATGAACGATCCGACCGCGGCAGCGAGACCTCCCGTCACCGGGCCCAGGAGAACCGCACACGCATATATTAGTCCGTCACCGAGATGATAATAACCTGTCGCCCCGGGGATTCTGAGGTACATAGTGGCCAACATGATGAATGCGGCGAACATTGCTCCGAACACCATCTTGCGCAGATCCGAATCCATGCGACTCACCTCTCATGAAATTGGATGGGGAACAGACAAACCCCGACCGCGGTCGGGGTGCGGAGGTGTGCGAAATTTGCGTGTACCTGATCATATACGATCAGGCGCTATTTCGTACGCCCCGCCTCCTCCCACTCAGACTGTACTGTCGGCTCCGGATTCGCACCGGATCAACCGTTGAGGCTGATGGGCTCGTCCCCCTAGAATCCATACGGGGCATCACCACCGGTCGGGAATTGGAGGTCATCCCTCCTCACCCTGCCACGAAGACGCAGCGCTGGCCTGAAATGTTAACAGGCCCGCTTGGGGACATCTGCACGCTGGCAGATTCCCTGCTGTTACCCAATTTTAACCCACCAGTCGGAGGGAACGCAACATCCAATCGCAACACGTAAGGCAGACGTTCGGTGCATCGGCAGCTAAGGCGGTGGATCACATCCATAAAAGCGCTGCCAAAAATCCGTTCGCCATTCCATGAAGAACCCCCCTCTAACGGCCCGTCGTATATCACGCATAAGCTGCATGACGAAATGTACATTATGATAGGTGGTCAGATGATGGGCCAGGAGCTCGTCTGCCTTGATCAGGTGTCTCACATAGGATCTCGTGAACTGCCGACACACCTCGCACCCACATGCCTCATCGAGGGGACTGAAGTCCTCGGCATACTCCGCATTGCGAACCGTGAGGTTTCCGCCGGTGGTCAGAATCGTGCCGTGGCGGGCTATCCTCGTCGGGTACACGCTGTCGAACATGTCCACGCCCCATCGCACTCCTTCAATGATGGCATCCGGGCTACCGACTCCCATCAGGTACCGCGGCCTATCGGACGGTAGCAGGTGCGTTACATTCTCGAGAACCCGGTACATGTCCCCCTTGTCCTCACCGACGCTCAATCCGCCCACCGCGTATCCGTCAAAGTCAAGGGGAACCAGCTCCTCAACGTGCTGCCTGCGGAGCTGCACATCGACACCTCCCTGGATGATGCCGAAGAGGGACTGACCCCGGCGCACGCCGGCTGCCCTGCAGCGCCCTGCCCAACTCGTGGTGCGCCTCAAAGCCTGCAGTAACGTCCGGCGATCAGCAGGAAGGGGCGGACAATGGTCCAGGCACATGACGATATCGGCTCCGAGGCACCTTTGAAGCTCCATCACTCGCTCCGGAGTGAAGAGATGCTCGGAACCATCTATGTGCGACCGGAAGGTGACGCCCTGATCATCGATGGTGCGGAGATCCGAAAGACTGAATACCTGGAATCCACCGCTGTCTGTGAGAATCGGACCGTTCCAAGCGGTGAATCCGTGGAGCCCACCGGCTCCAGCTACCGTCTGCACCCCGGGCCTGAGATACAGGTGATAAGTATTGGCGAGGATCATCTCCACTCCGATTTCCCTCAGGTCCCGGGGACTCAGGCCCTTGACGGTGGCGTTGGTACCCACGGGCATGAAGGTGGGAGTGTTCACCGACCCGTGACGCACCAGCAGTTCGCCTACCCGGGAGATGTTCCGATCCGAGTCTGATTGCCTCTCAACGGAGAAAAGCAGATCCATCACCTCTCACAGTATCAACATCGCATCACCGAAGGAGTAGAACCTGTAGGCGCGTCGGCGCGCCTCACGGTAAGCGGCCATGATCCTGTCACGGCCTGCAAAGGCCGACACGAGCATCAGCAGGGTGCTCCGCGGTAGGTGGAAATTGGTGATCATCATGTCGACCGTTTTGAACCGGTACCCAGGATAGATGAAAAGGTCGGTCCGGCCACGGTAGGGGCGAAGCTGGCCGCATGCAGTGGCCGTCTCGAGAGCTCTCACCACCGTAGTACCCACCGCTATGATCCTCCCGCCCCGCGCCTGCGCCTGCTGCACAGCCCTGACCGTCTCGGAGTCCACCTCGAGGTACTCCTCATGCATCTCGTGTTTGCGAATATCATCCTCCCGAACGGGTTGAAAGGTGCCAAGACCTATGTGAAGGACCAATCGAGCCACCTTCACGTCCATGTTTGACGCCGCCTTCAAGAGATCCGGGGTGAAATGAAGACCGGCTGTGGGAGCAGCTACCGAGCCGGGATGATCGGCGTATACCGTCTGGTACCGTGCGGGATCCTCGAGCCCTCTCGATATGTACGGAGGCAGGGGCAGGTCTCCGAGCCTTTCGAGCTGTTCTGGATCGGCGCAGGCCACTGAGACGATGAATGCCCCCTGCTGGGCTCTCTCCTCGACCCTGACCACTGCCCCTTCAGGGCCAGCCTCCTTGAGGCGCTCAGCCGGAGGCAGAGAGGCGAGCTCCTGCACCAGGTTCGACGAGAAGACGGCCACTTCGGTACCGGGAGGCAGGCGACGCCCCGGCCGCAGTAGGGCGGTCCAGGTACCATCCCCGTGCGGCTCCACCAAGAACACCTCTGACATGCCCCCGCTCGGAACCTTGAAGCCACGGAGTCGGGCAGGCATCACACGTGTTTCGTTGATCACGAGACAGTCATCCGGACGCAGGAACCCGAGCAGGTGGCAAAAATGCCGGTGGCGCATTCCTCCCGGGTCGCCCGGCGGCCGGCCCCGGTCCAGTATCAGAAGCCGCGATGCATCCCTGCGATCACAGGGGTACTGGGCTATGTCTGAGGCGGGCAGATAATAGTCATACAGATCCACTGAGAGGTCTTTCGCCTGTGGAGTAGATCGATCAGTCAATGGTCCCTCGCATCCCTTGCAGGCTCAACGCCGCCACACAATGTTTAGCACGAGAGTCAGAAGCAGACTCAGGATAAGACATGTCATCAATGGGAAATGAAGAGTGAAGTTCGAGCGTCGGATGACTATGTCACCAGGTAGGCTGCCCATGAAGCCGGCACGGGTTATCAGCCAGAGCAACCCCCCGCTTGCCATCAGCACCAGGCCTACGATCATCAACAGACGACCCAGCGGCTCGAAGCCCGTCATCTTGAATTCTTCCTATCCCCATCAAAGAGCCTCATCTGAGACTCGTCACCGCCCTCAGAGGGTGGTGTCATGCCCAGGTGCTCATAGGATGCGCGAGTGGCAACCCGCCCCCGAGGTGTTCGCTGCAGGAGTCCGAGCTGTATCAGGTAAGGTTCGTAGACATCTTCGACGGTCTCAGTCTCCTCGCTGATGGCCGCCGCCAGGGTGTCCAGACCCACCGGCCCGCCGTCGTACTTCTCGATGATGGTCATGAGCAGTCGGTGATCGTTCTTGTCCATCCCGATCGAATCTACCTCCAGCATTTGAAGCCCTTCACATGATACCTCAGCGGTGATCACACCATCTGCCCTGACCTGGGCGTAGTCCCGCAGGCGCCGGAGAAGCCGGTTGGCGATCCTCGGCGTGCCCCTGGAACGACGTGCCAATTCCCATGCAGCCTCCTCATCCACGGTCACCCGCAGGATCTCCGCCGTTCTCCGAATGATCTGTGCCAGGTCTTCGGCCTCGTAATACTCGAGACGCAGAACCACCCCGAACCGCTCCCGCAGGGGCGATGTGAGCAACCCGATCCTCGTCGATGCCCCCACGAGAGTAAAGGGTGGAAGGTCGAGGCGCAGCGACCGCGCCGAGGGGCCCTTGCCGATTATTATGTCAAGCGCGTAGTCCTCCATCGCGGGATACAGGATCTCCTCGACGGTGCGGTGAAGCCTGTGGATCTCATCAATGAAGAGCACATCGGAGGGAGCCAGATTTGTCAATATAGCAGCGAGATCACCCGGCCGCTCGATGGCAGGACCAGACGTGATCCGCAGCCCAACTCCCAGCTCGTTCGCTATGATGTGTGCCAGGGTGGTCTTCCCCAGTCCCGGAGGACCGTAGAGGAGAACATGGTCTAGCGGTTCGCCCCGTTCCAGGGTGGCCCTCACATATATCTCCAACCGTTCCTTAACACCGGCCTGCCCCACGAACTCAGTCAGTCTCAGGGGGCGCAGACCCATCTCCGGAGAATCATCCTGCCCGGCACGCGGCGAGAGAATCCCCTCGTCACCTGCAACCGTCACGATATCCCTCCTTCACCACTGAGCAGGGCCAACCCTTTCCGGATCAGCTGCTGAACGTCGGCCTCGCCAGCCCCGACATCTTTGAGGACCCTGCGTATCACCCGCATAGCCTCCGCTCGCCCGTACCCGAGGGCGTCCAGGGCATCCACGGCCTCCCGGGCGGTGCTGTCCCGCATAGTCTGGACCGCGTCATCCGGGGCAAACTCCACGCGACCCACCTTGTCCTGCAGCTCAAGGACCAGGCGTTCGGCTGTCTTCCTGCCCACGCCGGATACCTGGGTCAGCACGGTGAGATCCCCTGATCCAACCGCGTTGACAAAGTCCTCGGCCTGGAGAGTATTCAGAACGCTGAGCGCGAGGCGCGGACCCACACCCGATACGCTCAACAGGACCTCAAAAACCCTGAGGTCCTGTCGCCGGGTGAAGCCGAACAGTTCGATGCCGTCTTCCCGCACGTGGGTATGGATATGCACGCGAATCCGTTCACCTCGATCGCCCACGTGGTCGAGCTCCTTGGCGGGCATATAGACCAGATAGCCCACGCCGCCCACATCCACTATGATACTGTCCGTCATAATGTCGTCGATGCTGCCCTGGAGCCTACCGATCACTGTCCCGCCTCCACCTTACGCTCCCAATCCCAATGCCGCAGACAGCATATCGCCACGGCAAGGGCGTCCGCAGCGTCGTCCGGGGCGGGTTCTTCGTTCATACCCAATACCGCCTGAACCATAGTCTGAACCTGCTTCTTGGTAGCCCTGCCGTAGCCCGTCACAGCCATCTTGATCTGCGACGGCGTATACTCCTTGACCCGCAGGCCGTGCTGCGCGGCGGCGAGCATGATGACACCACGGGCCTGTCCCACGCTCATTGCCGACTGCACGTTCTTGTTGAAAAACAGTTTCTCGACGGCAACGGCATCCGCATCCCCATCCCGCACTCGGGCATAGACTTCTTCGTGGATACGGGCCAGCCTCACCTCGGGCGCATGCGACGAGGATGTGCGGATGACTCCGTAATCCAGCACGGACAGTCGATGTCCCTCCTGGGACACGAGACCGTACCCGGTCACACTGGTACCGGGATCCAGACCCAGGATACGCAAGAGTATTCCCCCGTCCCCTGGCGAAGCAGTGCAGATGCAGACAGCTCTCACTACTCGCCGTACTTCTCCATGTCTTCCTCGCTCATTCGGAAGTTCGCGTAGAGCTCCTGTACATCATCGTGGTCCTGCAGGGCATCGAGGAAGCTCATCAGTTTCTCTGCACCCCTCCCCTGCACATCCACGACATTGTCGGTTACGTATGTGAAGCCCGCGCCAGTGACCGAATACCCATTGTCTGAAAGGGCCTGCCGTACGCGGAACACATCAGATGGCGAGGTCACCACCTCGAATATTCCATCAACCGCCTGAAGATCCTCGGCCCCACCATCTGCGGCGACGAGAAACAGCTCATCCTCATCCATATCCTCGCCGTTGACGACGATCCTGCCCTTGCGGTTGAACATCCAGGCAACACAGCCCGATTCTCCGAGGTTGCCGCCGTACTTGGTGAACAGGTAGCGCAGTTCGCTAGCTGTACGGTTACGGTTGTCCGTAACGATCTCCAGCAGGACGGCTACGCCTCCCGGGGCGTAGCCCTCGTAGGTGAACTCCTCGTATCTGATGCCCTCGAGCTCGCCGGTGCCCCTCTTTATTGCCCTGTCGATATTGTCATTGGGCACACCGAGGGACTTGGCCTCATCTACTGCTGCCCTCAGCTCAGGGTTTGCATCCGGATCCCCTCCGCCGTTACGGGCCGCAACGGCGATCTTACGACCCATCTTTGAGAATATCTTGCCTTTCTTCGCATCCTGGCGGGCTTTTCTATGCTTTCTGTTGGCCCACTGCGAGTGTCCGGCCACCAAATCACCTCACTTCCGGACATCAAGTGAAGAAGATTCAACAGTATTCTATCACATACCCTGATGCCTCCTCTATGATGAGACCCCACCGCTCATTGGAAGGGGAAGGGAGGAATCGGCGGTGTACTGCGCTTGTGGGCGGTGCGGCGGTGGATTCTGTCGATCCGCTCCCTGACCTCCGCGGGTGCCTCCCCTTCGAGCAGGTAGGCATCGATGTCGTCATAGCTCAGGCCCAGCTCCTTCTCATCGGTCTGTCCCGGCCACAGACCAGCAGACGGCGGCCGCTCAATGATCTCATCGGGGATTTTGAGGTAACGTGCCGTGCGGACAACCTGCGACTTCACCAGTCGGCCCAGGGGCAGCAGATCAGAGCCACCATCACCATACTTGGTGAAGTAGCCAAGATGCAGCTCATTTCGGTTACCCGTTCCAACAACCAACAAGTTCCGTAGCTGAGCCATGTAGTACAGAACGGTCATACGCAGTCGGGGTTTGATGTTGGCCAGGCTGACCGCCCGCCGTTCCTCTTCTCCGTCTCCCCGGGGCAGCTCCGCTACCAGGGTCCGATAGACCTCATCAAGGGTGATCTCCATGAACTGCACTCCCAGAGTGTCGGCGACCAGGATGGCGAGCTCTCGATCCTCGTCGAGGGACTCGCATCCCATGAATACCGCGAGGGAGCTTTCAAGATCCGCACGAGCACCCAGGGCAGCCACCACGGCACTGTCCAACCCTCCGCTCAGTCCCACCACGGTTCCTGCGCATCCCGCCCCGACGATCTGCTGCCTCATCCAGTGTACTGTACGTTCCACCCAGCGCTCCGCAGCCCTGTCGTCTCCCTCCGTCATCAGGTGATCTCCCTCCTTCAATCCCGTCACCTCCCGGAAATACGCCCACATCCAGTCATCGACCATAGAGTACCCTATACCCGATGGACGGGCAATGAGTTTTAGCGTGCTGAGGCTCCTGGAAGGATTCCCAGATTCAGATACATCTCGGGTACAGGCCCCACTATGATGGCCTCGGCCACGGGTAGCCGCACGGAGACCTCCATCGTCTCCTGCACCAGGGGGACGGCGATCGTCAGGTTGCAGGTGGCCACCATGTATATTGTGTGTCTGGCGTGGTTCACTCCGACCCCTACGAAGTTCTCATCGACGTCCACCTGCGTCGTGCCTACCGGTATGACGTGAACGGGTAGCCTGGGACCCAAGCTAGCAAGGATCGACAGCCCGGACAGCTGCCCTATGGGAATGCCGAAGTCTTCATCCTGCAGTGCGTTGATGCGTTCCTGGGTCTGCTTACTCACCCTGGCCATCAGCCTGGAAATGCGCATAGTATTGGGCATCATGTACGAGACGTAACCATCAGTAGTAGTCTCAACATGTATCAAATCCGAGTAATGAAAGGGCTCAACGGCTTCTTCGAGCACAACCTCACTCAATAGGATGATACCGCGCCCCTGTACCTGGTTACGGGCGATGGTCACCAGGACCGGGCGCATGACGCGGTCGACAAGGTACATGCCCGCGCTGATAACCAACACCAGGACTCCCAGGAGCACCAAGATGGTCCTCCTTCGTCGCCTGCGGCTGCGTCCCATGATCGCCACGGCGTCCCCCTCCTCTGTGAGATCAACCCCAGCTATTCTATGCTTGACACCCCCTGTCCCGTGTGCCCGCGCCTCGTCTCAGCATCGGAGCCGGGCGAAGCGGCGTTTGCCAACCTTCAATACGGCGCCATCGTTGACTCGGACGTTGGCCGTCGCATCGTCGATGCGATCGCCATCGATCGATACCGCCCCCTGCTGAATGAGCCGCCTGGCCTCACTGTTGCTGGATGCAAATCCCACAGATGTCAGGAGTCTGACCAGCCATATCGACCCTTTTGAATCAGCGAGATCCCCGACACAGACTTCATCGAGGTCCTCAGGTAGGCCGCCGCGCGCAAACACACGTGTAAACGACTGTTCAGCGGCCCCCGCCTTCTCCTCACCGTGATACGCTTTAACAAGGCTTCGCGCAAGCCGTGCCTTGGCATCCCGAGGGTTGAGCCGACCGTCCACCATGCGATCACGTATCGAGCGAATCTCTTCCTCCGGTGCGACCGTGAGTAGGCGAAAATACCTGATGATCAACTCGTCGGGTATGGACATTATTTTCCCGTACATATCATCAGCAGCGTCGTTGACCCCTATGTAGTTGCCGAGGCTCTTGCTCATCTTTCGCTCACCGTCGGTACCCTCAAGCACAGGCATCAACATGGCAATTTCGGGCTCTATACCGTAGGCCCGCTGTATGTCACGCGCCATCATCAAGTTGAATTTCTGGTCCGTTCCGCCCAGCTCGACATCGGTCTCCAGCGCAACGGAATCGTAGCCCTGCATCAAGGGATAGAAGAACTCGTGAACGTAAATCGCCTGATCACCGGCCATCCGATGCGAGAAATCCTTGCGCTCCAGCATCCGTGCAACGGTGATGTTGGAGGCCAGCTCCACCACCTCAGCAAAGCTCAACGCTGCGAGCCACCGTGAGTTGAAGTCAATCACCGTCTTCTCACGGTCCAGAATATGAAACACCTGGTCCTGATAGGTACGAGCGTTTTCCTTCACCTCCTCCTCACTCAGCTGTCGTCTTGTCTGGGATGCACCCGACGGATCACCGACTCGTCCTGTGAAGTCTCCGATGAGGCAGACCACCTGGTGTCCGAGATCCTGGAACTGGCGCATCTTGCGCAGCACCACCGTGTGCCCGAGATGAATATCTGGAGCGGATGGATCCAGGCCCAGTTTCACCCGCAAGGCTCGACCGTCCCTCAGCGAGCGGGTAAGCTTCTCCTCCAGCTCCTCCTCACTTATGACCTCATGGGTGTTCTCGATGAGCGCATCCATCTGCTCCTGCACGGACATGTCTGGGTGTAGTTTCAACCCACATCACACCTTTCTTTCGATGGAATACCGAAAACAAAAAGCCCATCCCTATCTCAGGGACGGACTGTTCTCCGCGGTACCACCCTGGTTGCCTACGCATGTGAAGGCCTCTCATGATGATCCAGGCTATAACGTAGCCACCGTCTGCGCCTACTCACCGAAGCTTTCGGGCAGAGGCTCCGGAGTGTACGTCACCCGGGTAGTGGGGCCGTTCTCACCAACCACGACCTCTCTGGACCACCGGGCCGGAGACTCTCTCCTTCACAGCCAACGATATCGTGTCAGGTTAAACCGGATTATACCACCACCAAGGCGCCTACACAAGAAACAACTCAGCTGAGATCGGAAACATCACCCCAGGTCCCCCAGGTGATCGACGTAGTTCAACAGGTCGATCTGCCAGCCCCGCTCTGTTCGGCGAACCACGCTCACGGAACCGTTAGATGTCGAAAGCCTCCATTTGTCGCGAAGGGGCAGCGATATCAGCCAGGCCAGCACGGACTTGATGGTGCCCCCGTGACTCACAACGAGGCTTGTGCCACCTGGATTCACACTAACCAGATCAGCGAAGGCAGCCGCAGCCCTCTGCTGAAGCTGGCGATCGGACTCACCACCTCCCGGACGCTGTACATCCTCGGGCCACTCCCTGCGCCTACGGCTGAACGATGGATGCTTCTTCTCCACCTCGGACCAGGTCAAACCCTCCAGATCACCCATGTCGATCTCCCGCCAGCGCTCCTCCTCGCTCACAGGTATGCTCAGCCGGTCACTGATACCCTGGGCTGTCTGGCGCGCCCTCTGCAACGGACTACACTGGGCAAGGGCTATGCTCCACCCTACGAGAGCGGCGGGCAACCG
>PWUB01000235.1 GCA_003563755.1 Clostridia bacterium | reverse complement strand
AGGTTACTTGGTTATTAAGTTCTCTATCCCCCCACCAACTCCTTCTTCGGCACCGAATCCACCCGACGGTGCAGCGCGGCACGGGCTACCTCAAGAATAGTCAGTGCCCCGTCGGCCGGGG
This sequence comes from Clostridia bacterium, assembly GCA_003563755.1. The sequence continues at coordinate 5,273 of PWUB01000235.1, read as the reverse complement.
GCAGGGCGGTGCCCAGCCGGCCCTGTGGAGGAATCGACGGCCGCAAGAGAGAAGTAGATATGCACACCCGGTGACAAAGCAATCAACGGTGCAGCATATTGAGTCGATGTTGGACTCGCCGACTCCCGCGCCACACACATAGATAGGAGGACGGCTATGGACCTCGTGACACCAGAGGAAATCAGACAGATAACGGAGCACCGCTCAACACTGTCGGTGTCCCTGTTCATGCCAACGCACCGGACGGGTCCTGAGATACAGAAGGATCCCACGCGGTTTAAGAACCTTGTCAGGGAAGCTCGAGATCACCTGACCGCCCGGGGCGTTCGCGAGGGGGATGCTGTGCAGCTGCTCAAGCCCGCCCAGTCCCTCGGTCAGGACAGCATGTTCTGGCAGCATCAAAGCGACGGATTGGTGATATTCCTCTCCCCCGAAACATTCCGCTACTTCCGTACTCCCCTCAGGTTCACACCCCTGGTGACCGTGAGCGAGCGATTCCACGTCAAGCCTCTCCTACCCCTCCTCACGGGGGATGGTCGCTTCTTCGTCTTGGCCCTGAGCCAGAAGTATGTCCGCCTTTTCCAGGGTACCAGGTTCAACGTCAACCCTGTCGAGGATATGCAGGACATCCCCACCAGTATTGAAGAAGCCCTCGGAACGCCCCAACCGGAGGACCAGCTCCAGTTCCGCACCGGGACCACGGGTGCAAGGGGCGGACACAGTGCGATCTTTCACGGGCAGACCTATGGCGACGAGGACCTCAAGAAGGATCTCCTTCGATACTTCAGTGTCATTGACCGCGGACTCACAAGGATGCTGGGTGACGACAGGGCACCCCTGGTGCTGGCGGGAGTGGAGTACCTTCTACCTATTTACGCCGAGGCTAACTCGTATCCCCATTTGCTGGGCGAGGGGATCACGGGGAACCCTGACAGGATGCGCCCCGAGGAGCTTCACAAGGAGGCCTGGGAGATTGTCAGGCCGCACTTCCTCCGCGCCGAGGAGACGACCGCTGATCGCTACCGGGAGGTCCTGGGTACCGGCCTGGCGTCCGGCAACATCCGCGAAGTCCTTCCCGCCGCCGCACACGGACGGGTGGACTCGCTTTTCGTGGCCCTCGGTGTCCATGTGTGGGGAGCTTACGATGAGGCGGAAATGTCGGTTGATCTGCACCAGCAGAGCGGCACGGATAATGAGGATCTCCTTGACCTGGCGGCAGTCTTCACTCTCAATAACGGAGGAGAGGTATACGCATTACCCCGAGAGAGGGTACCCGGGGGTGAGGATATCGCGGCGATCTTCCGCTATTAGAGTCAATCAGCGCCGAAGGGTCGGGTGACGCGAACCTTCGGCGCCTGTGCTCTGCGGTTTTTGATCAGTAGTCTTCGGGCAGCTCATCCAGCTCGGCAAGAGAGAACACCGGTCCATCCAGGCAGATATAGCGGTTACCGACGTTGCACCTGCCGCACTTGCCGACCCCACATTTCATCCGCTTCTCCAGGGTCGTGATGACGTTTTCCTTCTCATAGTCCATTGCCATCAGGGACTGAACGACGAACTTGATCATGATCGGCGGACCGCAGGTAAATGCCAACTTCCCCTCCGGGGCCGGATTCAGCTCCTCGAGGAAGGGCGGCACGAAACCGACCGGCCCGTCCCATTCTTCGTCCCCGGCATCCACAGTGACATCGACATCGGTGTTTGCATGTGCCGGCCAGTCATCGAAGAGCTCCTCCCGAAAGACCAGGTCGGCGGGGCTGCGGGCACCGTAAACGATGTGCACGTGTCCGTAGTCATCACGGTTGTCGAAGCAGTAGTTTATCAACGAACGGAGCGGGGCCAATCCAATGCCTCCCCCTATGAACAACAGGTCCCTGCCCCGCATTGCTTCCAGGGGGAACCCGTTGCCGTAGGGTCCTCGTATACCTATCTCCTGTCGGGGCTCAATCCTGTGCAGCTCGGCCGTCAGCGACCCGATCTCCTTGATACTGAACTGCATCGGTTCTCGGGTGGGAGATGAGGCGATGGAAAACATTGCCTCACCGACACCGGGAAGACTGATCATGGCACACTGGCCCGGCAAGTAGTCGAAGGGCGGGTCCCATGGAAAAGCTATCTCGTACGTCTTGACATCCGGGGTCTCCCTGTGGATCCCATCTACGCGGGCCCTCATGGGGATAAGGTGGTGACTCACTGTAGGCCCACCTCCCTAATTGCCTCGATGAATTCAACGATGTCCATGTGGACGGGGCAGTGCACGAGGCACCGACCGCAGCCCACGCAGGCGTGGGTCCCGTAACGCTCGGGGTAATACTGCAGCTTATGAAGGAGACGGTTCCTTATCCGCTCTCGCCGGCTGGGCCGGGGGTTCTCGCCCCCTGCCATCCTGGTGAAATCCGAGAACATACATGAATCCCAGCAGCGGAACCGCACTCCCTGCTGACCGCGGGTCTCACCGTCGAGATCATAACAGTGGCACGTCGGACACAGGTATGCGCAGATGCCACATCCGAGGCAGCTGGAGGCGTACTCCTCCCAGATGGGGTGTTCAAAGCAATCCCTCAGGGTCTTCCCCAACCCGGCGACCGACACCTCGGTCTTCACCAGGGCATCCGCCTCCTCCTGGACGCGGCGGACCTCATCCTCGCGCCCCGAGGCATCCTCCAAGAGGCCCCCTATCATGTCCAGGGCACGCCCGCCGACCTCGCTGATTTCCTCGACCACCAGGACATCGCCCAGGTCGGTGATATGCAGGTCTCCCTCGCTACAGTAGCCCGGGCGACACTCGAAGGAGGTGCAGAAGCAGGTCTCATCGGCCTCGGAACACGCCCAGGTGATCACCAGTGACTCCTCGCGCCTTCGCGCGTAGTAGGTCTCGGGAAACTCGTCGCCGAGGAATACCCTGTCTAAGAGCTCGAGGCTACGAGCATCACACGGGCGAACACCGAAGATGACCACCGGGCCCCGGTCCAGCTCTTCGGCCTCAATGTCCAGGCCCTTGCCGGCGGCCGTGAAGCGGAAGATGCTCTCTGTCTGTGGGAAGAACAGATCCTTGGGTGGGAGCACGGAGTTACCCTTTCTCACGGCTGTCAGGGGATCACTGCTGTCCCAGCACGGCCGGTATTTGATGACTCCGTCCTCTTCTACGGGAACGTAGACCCTCCCCCATTCCTTCAGGGACGTCAACACTTCGTGTGCCCTAGCGGCGGAAAACGCCTTCATCGACGACCACCTCCCTCTATCTCAGGATCATCGAGCCGATAGTCCTGCAGCGGCGGCGTCTCCTCAGCACAAAGGCCCGCCTCGTGGGGTGTGAACAGATCCTCGATGTCAGCTGCCGTCTTACGTACCATGAGCCCGAGCGGTATGTCCACGGGGCAGACCCGTTCACACTCCCCACACTCGATGCAGCGCCCGGCAACGTGGAACATGCGTGTGACATGGTAGATCTGCTTTTCTGAGAGCGTGCTGGCCTTGCTCAGCCAGTCAGGCTGGTCGGGCAGGGCGGAATCAAAGACGCACTCGGTGCAGTTGCAGGCGGGACAGACATTGCGGCAGGCATAGCACCTGATGCAGCGGTCGAGATGCCTGGCCCAGAACGCAAACCGCTCCCCTGAGTCCATCGCCGACACCACCTCGATGTCGGCGAATCTCTCCGCCCTGCATGCAGGCTCCTTACCTTCATCCCCGAAGAGCTCATCATACACCGGCGGTTGTGGATGGGTGCAGCTCCGGCAGCGGTCATGCAGCACCTCGGATACCGCCAGGATCCGGGTCCCTCCTTCGGCGGTCTCAACCGTCACCAGAGGCGAACCGGCCTCATCGGGGTCGGTCCAGGAGATGCTGGATACCCCGGCCCCGCTGAGGGCACGGCGCACCCGATCGGGATCGACGACGCCCGGGCAAGAGAAGCCCAAAATGTATACCTGGTCCCGCTTCAGGATGCCGTCGGCGATGAGCCGGTTGACGGCTCGCCCGTCGCAGCCCCTCGCCCATATCGCGGTGGTGCCGATCTCATCGCCGGCTGCACCGCGGCCCTGCTGACGCACGACATCTACGAGGTATTTCGCCAGGCTGCTGACTGAACACGGGTGTACATTGTGGCTATGGACCGTGCCCGCATCGGCGGTAACGACGGGACGCGACTGCCAGAACAGGCGGCCGTCCTTCCACGAAATCACCCTCGCGACCTCTTCGTTATGCAGCAGCTCCTCCGATCTCGAGCGCATCCTCCCGACAGCGTCCTTCATACGAGATCCCCCCTGAGCCTGGTGTTAGGGCCCAGCCGGCGGATGCGCTCCGTCATCTCGGTCACGACCTGGGCAAATCTCTTGCCCTCCGCGGCCGATATCCAGTGTACCTGCACTCTCTCGGGTTCCAACCCCATGTACTCCAGCTGCCTTTTGAATACGTGGAAGCGGCGCCTGGTGTAGTAGTTGCCCGTGGAGTAGTGGCAGTCCCCTGGGTGACACCCGGCCACCAACACTCCATCCGCACCCCGCTGAAGGGCGCGCAGCACGAACATGGGGTTGACCCTGCTGGAGCACATGACCCGGATGATGCGCAGGTTAGCGGGATAATCCAGGCGGTTAATCCCCGCCAGGTCGGCACCGGCGTAGCTGCACCAGTTGCAGCAGAATCCCACTATCAGAGGATCCCAATCCCGGCAGTCAGTCTGCGTCCCCTGGGTCATCTCCTGGGGAGCTGACTTCGTCTCTACAGACATATTGCCTCCACCTCCTCGAGGAGCTGCTGGTTGGTGAAGCCCTTGGTGTCGATGGCCCCGGAACGACAGGCCACCGCGCATGAGCCGCAGCCCTTGCAGAGAACCTCGTTGACCTCAGCTACTCCCTCGTCCTCGTTCAGCTGCACGGCCGAATAGGGACATACCTGCACGCATGCGCTGCATCCCGCGCATCTCTGGGCATCCACGTGGGCCACCCAGCCCTCAACGGCCAGCTCATCCTTGCTCAGGATGGTCACGGCCCGTGCCGCTGCCGCCTCCGCCTGGGCGATGCATTCGACAAGGTTTTTCGGCGCGTGGGCGAGGCCGGCGAGGAATACGCCGTCCGTTGCGAAATCGACGGGCCGCAGCTTCACGTGCGCCTCGAGGAAGAAGCCGTCCTCGTTCACCGGAACCTTGAAGTGCTTGGCGAGGTCCCTGGTTCCCCCGTCCGGTCCCACTCCGTTTGCGAGGGCGAGAAGATCCACGTCCAGCTGCATTTCGTCCTCGAGGACGGGATCGCGGACTCTGATGTGAACTCCGTCGGGCT
>PWUB01000085.1 GCA_003563755.1 Clostridia bacterium | reverse complement strand
GGCGGGTGTTGTCTCCGGGGTGAACTACATAATCACCAGGGAAGGCTTTCCCGATACGGCCCGGGTCTTTGGGGAGTCAGCGGCGGTCGGCGCCGACAGCGTGCTGATCCTCCGCCCCAAGCCAGACGCCCGGGGGGGTGAGATGTACCGGCGGCTGCACCCCACGGTCACCCAGCAGGAGGAGCTGCTGCCCTTCCTTCTTGAACTCAGCGAGCGCTACAGGATCCCCTTTCACCTGGACTGCGCCTGGGCTCCCCTTGCCCTGACCGGGGGGATCGAGGAGGAGAACCTGCACCTGCTCGGTGCCAGGGGCTGCATTGGGGGCGAACTCCTGGTGACCGTCGATGAGGCTGGCCTGGTCCATCCCTGCAGTCACCTGCCCCACGCGGGGGGGACGGTGGTTGACCTGCCCGGTAGGTGGAACGAGAAATGCCGGGTGTTCCCCGGGTTCTCCCACCGGAGGACGGTCTCTCTACCCGGAGCCTGCGGCTCCTGTACAGCGGCGTCGCTCTGCGGGGGAGGCTGTCCCGCGATCACCGTCGGGCGGGGAGGCTCGGCTGATGATCCTGATCCGGACCTCGCCTGTTCACGCCCCTTCCGCACCTGAGGAGACCGCTGAGTCCCGGGCGGAGGGCAGTGCCGGGAGTACCCGGGAGAGAAGTTGACGTTTTCGGGATCTCCCTCACACGGGATCTATCGCCTCCGACTCCAACAGCTCGATCAAATCCCGGACGGCCATCGTCACCAGCTGGTTCTGGCTGATCCCCAGTGCGTCAGCGTGCTGCTTGATCTTCTCCTTCAGTTCCGGTGACAGCCGCACGAGCAGTGAGCGGTTGGGAAGCTCCTTGTCCGCGAAGAAGAGAGAATTCTCCGTTATGCGGGCCAGCTGGTGTCCGCGTCCCATGATCCATCGAAAGAGCCGGGTCACGTTGCGTTCGTAGGGACTGCCGTCAGGGAAATAGGCCCGTCGTATCATGTCCCTGGTGACCTCGATCTGTTCGCCGTAGAGGACGATGTTGCCGGTGTCGATCTCCTCGGTCACGCCCGGGCTCCTATCGCTTATGAGGTCCGCCAACCGCCGCGCTGCGCCGCGTTTTCCGGACAGTATGAGGTAGGCCAAGGTTCATTCATCCTTTCACAGGTGGGAAATCCGCTCCCGGAGGTAGCTGATTCCCCAGCGGTGCAGGACCAGGTCCTGCGGGTGATAGAGTAGGGTTCCTTCCGGGTCCCCGTACCGCTCCGCCAGTTCAGCGCGGCTGACTCCGGCCAGGGCGGCCACGGGCCACGGCGGCTCGGCGTATTCTTCGAGAATCCGGCGGAGCGATGTTTGCTGGAGGCTTCCGAGGTGCAGATGCGTCGACAGCAGTTCGGGGTCGGCGGCCAGAAGGCCGCCGCTGTCACAGCCTCCGCTGAGATGAACGTCCAGCGACCCTGTTATCTCGAGTACCACCAGGTCAGGGTGCATCTCGATAGGGGCGAGGCACGCATCACCCGATCCGTCGAGCATCTCCGACACTATCTCACCCTCCGGACGGAAGACGCCGGGTACACCGTCGGGTATGATCATGGTCTTGGTGTCCGGCCTGATACGGCTGCTCGCTCTACCTTGCGATGACGGGATGAAGGCGCCGGCGGGCTGTCCTGACGGATGCAGCGCCCCGACGAAGTCTCGTGCCTCTTCCAGCTCATCGAGATTTGCGCTGTGTACCAGGACCGCTGCCGCCCACTCGACACCTCTGCTGTTAGCCGCCCGGGCGGCCCCAGCCAGGTCCGCCCAGGCTCCCTGCCTGCGGGCGAAACGGTCGTGGGTCTCGGTCAGGCCGTAAAATGTGAACTGCAGGTGGTCCAGCCCCGACTCTTTCAGCCTATTCCAGGCGTCTTGGTGATCCCCCGCGAGACCGTGGCCGTTGGTCGCCATGAAGGAGTACTCACCCCACAGGCGTCGCCTCCGAATCTCCTCGAGGATCGCAGGGAACTGGGGATGGCAGCTCGGCTCGTCGAGGAGGAACAGGTGAACGTCAGCTGCGGTGGCCGCGACATCCTCCAGCTGGTCAAGTACGCGGACGATGTCTCCGGGCGGCATATTCTTCTTCTGGGGTCCGCCGCCCGCCCAGCAGTGAAGGCAGCGGTTGGGACACCCACAGATACGTAGGTTGACCGCTACGGTTGTGATGGGCTTCATCGGCGATGCCTTCCTTCCATGTGATATCACAGATGATATCATATCAGAAGCAGGTCTTTACGGGCAATGCCCCCCGTCACCTCGCGTCCTCCGCAGGTACGGCGAGCCGGAGATGTGTCTACCCGCCCCAGGTTCCCCAGGGCGCCGGAGACCCTCGCTGCGCGGGCTCGGGGCGGATACGGTGGTGAGTGGGCCCCGTCCCGTGCTCCTTCCCGATGCCCGGGTCTGCGCCCTTCGCCGTATCAGCGACTGCCCCGAGTCGTGATGTCTCTATGCGGCCGCCGTTTCCGGGGCGACTGTGCTGAACTTCGGGGCCCTGCGGGTCAGGGTGGCCCCAGATTGCCCGGTTTCTGCTCGCACCCGTCTTGAGACACAGAGCCTATGCGTCGCAGCCGTTGTCGCCGTTGCAGGAAATCGGGGGGGCAACCGGGAAATAAAACAGAGTACGTGAAGGTGCTACGAGAACCTGGAGGGGACCGGTAATCGGTGTTCGCAGTTCAGCACGTTGCAGCAGCCTCATTGGGCCCGCAGTGATACGGCAGAGGAGAGCATCACTCACGGGGGTCCTGACGCTCACCGCCCAACAGAGGGACAAGGATCTCGAACCAGGGAATATTCCAGAAGGGGGTTATGCACTATGGCGACTCTCGGTAGCAGAAGGCTCGCGCTGCTCATCGCCTTCTTATTGGTGTTTGCAGTGGTGGTTACGGCCTGTGCGCCGGAGGAGGAAGTCGACGAACCGGACGACCCAGCAGAACCCACAGAACCCACGGTTGAATACAAGACAGAGCTGGTTGCGGCCATGGCCGAGGAGATCCAGAGCACCGACCACCAGCAGGTGACCACCATCTTCGCACTGGTCAACGGGTTGATCACCACTCCGCCCATGAGCATGGGGCTCGGCAACGACGCGGTTCTTCCTTACGGTGCACAGCGCGTGGAGGTGTCAGAGGACGGACTGGAGATCAAGTTCGTATTTGATCCGGGCAGGACCTACCATAACGACGTACCCGCCACGGCCGAATCATACAAGAGGGCCGTGGAGAGGTACCTGGTCACCGGACCCTACGCCTATGACTGGGATCCCGTTCAGGAGATGATCATCGACGGTGACACCTTCATCATGGATCTCGACCGGGCGGGACCGGGAATGTTCGTGCTGTGTTCCACCTCCTACGGTGCCCCGGTGGAAGTGGGAGCCGCCGAGGAGATGGGCGAGGATGCCTTCGGGCGTGCTGCCGTGGGCTGCGGCCCCTACATCGTGGATGAGTGGGTGGACGGTTCCCACATCACCATGGTACGAAACGACGACCACTACAACTTCCTTCCCTTCGTGGACAACAACGAGGCCTTCCACTTCGAGAGGGTAACGGTCAGGTTCATACCCGAGAGCCTCACCCGCATCAGCGAGCTGCGGGCGGGCAACGTGGATCTCATTCTCGCGGTTCCGGGCGAGCACATTGCGTCCCTGGAGCAGGATCCGGAAATAGAGGTTCACCACTACCTGGGCGCCAACGTGCGCTACGTGGAGATGAACATGAACCAGGCTCCCCTGGACGACCGCAACGTCAGGCTGGCTATCGCCCTGGCCATGGACCGCGACGAGCTGGCTTCGGGTGTCAACGATGTCATCGTCCCGAACTTCAGCCTGGCGGGGCCCGCCATGATCCGCCACTGCGCCGACACCGAGCAGCGGTTGAGCCAGGAGTACGGTACCGATGTTGATGGTGCCAAGGAACTCCTGATGGAGTCGGGCTGGGAGCCGGGCTCCGACGGGATCATGGTGAAGGACGGCGAGCGCCTGACCCTCGAGTTTGCGATCAATGCAGACCGCCCCGTCAACAGCAGGGCTGCCCCCATCATCCAGGCACAGCTGGAGCGGGCTGGCATAGAGATCCAGATACGTGAATACACCCGGCCCTACATCCGCGAGATAGTCAACAGCGGCGACTTCGACATCGCTCTGTGCGACTGGTCCTGGCTGGATCCCGGAGGCATCTGGCCCTACAGCCATCACAGCGACGGCACCATGAGCCAGTTCGGCCATCCGGAGGTCGATGCCCTCATGGATGCTGCCTGTGAGGAGCCCGATGAGGCGATGGGTGCCCGCAGGTGGGGCGAGGTCACAGAGGCGATGTGGGATCACCTCCCCATCTTCCCGCTGTGGAGCGACCGCCACTTCCTGGCCACCAGGGTCGAGCTGACGGGCCTCAAGATGAGCGTCAGCGGCGCCCTGTATCTGCATGATGTGAAGGTAGAGGTTCGATAAAACGACTGGTGTCACCGACCGCGGGCTCCGGCGGGAGCCGGAACCCGCGGTCGCCGAAAGGGTGCAGGGTGGGCACCCGGAACGACGATCCGATGATGAACCAGGACAGGCCGCCTTCGGCTGCCACAGCCGATGAAACCCACGGCAACCTGATCATCACAGTGCGGGGAGGTCATAACCTTGGTGGAGTACCTGGTCCGTAGGCTCGCGTGGGCGGTACTGACCGTCATAACCGTGACCGTGGTCCTGTTCGCCATCATCTACTCCATGCCCGGGGATCCGATACGCATGATAACCGATCCCCGGATGCCCCCGGAACATCTGGAGGCCCTGAGGGTGCGGTGGGGTCTGGACCGACCGCCTCACATCCAGTACCTGATGTGGGCTTCTAACGTGATTCGGGGGGACTTCGGGACTTCCATCACCAATCGGCAACCCGTGAGATATCTCATCGCCACCAGGTTCCCGTACACCATGGCCCTGACTCTCACCACCCTGCTGATCCGCTACCTGGTCGGGGTTGCCGTGGGGCTGGTGGTGGCGGTCAAGCGGGGCGGTTGGCTGGACACCGTCCTGGTGGTGAGCACCGTCACCCTGCGCTCCATCCCGAACTTCTGGCTGGGGATCATGCTGATGCTGTTCTTCGCCGTGCGCCTGAGGTGGCTGCCCATATCGGGATACGACGGGCCCAGTTCCATCATCCTTCCCGTAGCCGCCCTGACCCTGCCCTGGATCGCGGACACGATGCGGATAACCAGGTCCGAGGTTCTGGAGGTCATGAGGGAGGACTACGTCCGCACCGCCCACGCCAAGGGAGTCCCGTTCAACGCGGTGATGATAAGGCATGTCCTGCGCAATGCCCTGATCCCCGTGACCGTTATGTTCTTCCTCTCCTTACCCTGGTTGATCGGGGGAGCGGTGGTCATCGAGACCGTCTTCGCCTGGCC